>CAJJOO010000369.1 GCA_905193395.1 uncultured Porphyromonadaceae bacterium | reverse complement strand
GGAATGGGGGCGCGGCTGATTTTATATACATTCGGCTATTAATCGTTGGGGATATAAGCCTTGCCCGGCTTGCAATAGAAAATCATCGGTGCATATACATAATATGTCTTTGTGCCGGCATAATTGGGAGTGGTATACATGTCGTAGTCGGCGTAGCGGAAATTCATCAGTCCGTCTTCGTCCTTGAACACATTTATTTTCAGCGTGCGCGGGTCGTCCTCGATGGCCACATCCTCCACGGTGAGTGTTGCCGTCTCCTCGTCGAACGTATATTTGCCGTCGACGCAGAGTATTGACATGCGTCCGGCCTCACCTAGGTCCTGGCCGCCGTAAATCGTGATGTGATCCTCGGTGACATTGAAGTTGGTGAACATGTACGTCCCCTCGTAATTGTGGTTGGCGAAGTCCTCGGGCGTGCCCTTCACGGTATTGGCCTCGTCGGCATTGTAGTCGCGGGCATACTGCTCGCAGTACTCGCGGATTGACGGAATGGTGATGTAGTTTCCTTCATCGTCGAAAGCGAAGTCTGTGCCGTCTTCGGTCATCTGGTAGCAGATACTGCGGCCTTCGTCAAGGTCCCAGCGGTAACCTTCGGCGTCCCATGCGCCGACAATGTCGCTATGTTTCAGGGTTGTTTCCTCTTCCTCTTCTGGAGGCGTGACTTCTTCTTCGCCCGGCGGAACAATCTCGCCGCCCTTGGGCTCGTCGTCGTCACAGGATGTCAGCGCCGGAACTGTGGCAACAGCCATCAGCAGGTTAAGCAATGCAATCTTTTTTAGTTTCATTGTAGTGGAATAATATTGGTTATGTTTACGCTGCAAAATTAACAAAAAATCACCCTTTCGCAAAAATATTTAAACAATTTATCCCCGGATTGCAACAATTCAACAATACTTCACTGTGTGCGGCGGCGTTTCACGTAATCCGTCAGATACACGGTGAACAGCGGGAATATCACCATTCCGGCTATCGGTAGCACCACTCCCGCAATCTTGCCTGCGACGGTCATCGGATTGATATTGCATCCCGCAGTGCCCATGTTCATCGCCGCCCACCACAGTGCCGTCCAGTATGTGTCGACCTGAGGATTGACGGCATGCTCGAAACGGTAAAATATCAGCGAGCAGAAATACACCACCATCAGCAACATTACAAGATACGAAACCATGAACGACGATACTGCATTCTTGGAAAAATATCCGAATACTATCGACAGCGCCAGCGCACCACGCGCCAACGGAATGAATCGGACGAAATATAGGGCTTCGGCCGACAGTTCCACACCCGCCTGTCCGACTATGTTCAGATATGGTATCGACAGCAGCAGAAACATGAAATTATGCCCTACGTAACGCCATTTCGACGTTGCGAAATACATGTCCATGAAAAAATCGGTTATGAACACCATGCATACCCAGAACTGGAACGTCATGTACCGGCTGTTGGCCAGAAAATCATCGCCCTCGAAGGTATCCGCCGATATGTAAACGATGAGTAGCACCGACAGCACAAGCACCAGTGTGTGCATGGTCCACCGGATGATTTCCGGCCATCGGCCACGGGCTTTGTTATCTGTTTTAACCGGCATAATGCAGTGTGTTGAATATCATATTTCTAACATCCGCATTGTCTCAAATGTTCCCGGCTATCTTCGGTTCTTGGGAAAAAAGCAAAAAAATTACTCGTCGTCTCGACGAGCAATCTCTTTAACCTTAAATCTAATACCATGAAAAACACGTTGCAAAGTTAGTGCTTTTTATGTTATAAAACATATTTTTGTTGAAAAAATTGTCCCGGTTAATATAATTTAACCCTTGCAACCCTCCCGAAACTGCATGTCAGCACCGCCCGATGGCTCTCGTATATCCCCGCCATGCCAATATTTTTCAGTATCTTTGCAGTTGAAAAACGATTTCCAATCATTCTACGGACATGATCAAAAACCTTCTTTTCGACCTCGGCGGCGTGATAATGGACATCGAGAAAAACAATTGCATCGAGGCCTTCCGCCGCCTCGGCATGAGCAGTCCCGGGCAATACTTCGGCGACTTCTCACAGCAGG
>CAJJOO010000368.1 GCA_905193395.1 uncultured Porphyromonadaceae bacterium | reverse complement strand
GACGGGCGCGGCCTCATTGCGGCAGGGCGCGAACGAGGGCCAGTCGTTGAAGTCGATTATGGTAATCGAGCCGTCCGGACCGACGATGCAGTCGCCGCCGTAGATTTTTACATCCAGGGCCGTCGCTGCCTTGACGCAGAGAGCCTTGAGGCCCTCGCTGTCGAATTTGTTCTGCTGTGGCGCGTCGGTGGCGGGGCCTTCTCCGAATCTGGTGTGGCCGCTGCGCATGGGGAAGAAGTTGAAGAAGAACGATGTGCCGGCCACGCCATAGAATTTCAGCAGTTCGCCGTCGATATGACGGTTGATGACGGCTCGCTTGATGTTGCGCAGGAAGAATTCCTGCAGAATCTCCTGGGCTTCCTGCGGGTGACGGGCGAATGTTACGTCCTCGCGGTGTTTTGTGTGGCTCTCGCCGCGTTTCACCCAGCAGCGCTCGAAACCGGCCTTGGCCAGGCGGTCGCGCACCACCTCGTCGGTGTCGATGATGAAACTTTCAGGGTAGGGAATGCCGGCGGCCATCAGTATGCGCGACATGCGTTCGCGGATGCAGTTCTCGATGCCGTAGCCCGAGTTGATGACCAGGCGGCCTGCGTCTTCAAGAGCCTCGAGGCGCTCGATCGATGCTTTCTCGCGGCACATGTTCAGTACCACGGCCTCGTCGACGCCCGAGTTGATAAAATGGTCTTCGGAGTATATGTTTACGATACAGCCCCGTTTGCGCAGTTGCTCGGCAACGAGGTTGAATATAGCGGCGTCGTTTCCTATGTGGTTGGGCGAGAAAGCCCCGGCGCGCATGATTCCGGCAATTTTGATGTCAGCCATTGGACTGGAAGATTGGTTTACGGTGAAGGCCGCACAGGCCGTCCCTGCCGACACACGCCGGAGGGATTGCAAAGATACTAATAATCCTCAATCCGGACAAATTTTCGGCCTTTCAGTCCAATAATAGCACCAAAACGTCCGCATCCGGTACTTTGTCTCGTGATTTTTCAGAATGGGTAGGGGTAGTCTACTTGCCAGAGGAACAGGGGGCCGGGGGGCATCGACGTGCCTGCGGCACAGCGGTCGCGAGCCTCGACGATGGCCTGCAGGCCGGCGGTGTCGAGTTTGCCGCGGCCCACGTCGACCAATGTGCCGACAACGGCACGCACCATGTTGCGCAGGAAACGGTCGGCCACAATCTCGAAAGCCATGTGGGTGGCGTCGAGGGCAATCCACCGTGCCGAGCGCAGGTCGCAGATGTTGGTCTTGACGTCGGTGTGGAGTTTGCTGAACGAGGTGAAGTCGCGCCGGCCGATAAGAGTGGCGGCTGCGGCGTTCATGGCGTCGAAATCAAGTCCGGGAGGTGCCTGCCAGGATAGGGCGCAGGCAAAGGGGTCTTTGACCGTGTGGACCATGTAGCGGTAGGTGCGTGCGGTGGCATCGAAACGGGCGTGGGCGTCGGGTGCTACGGGGACAAGGCGCCGCAGGGCTATGTCGGGTCCGCAGATGGCGTTGAGCGAGCGCAGGAATGTCGGTCCTGTGAGAAAATCGTCGGGCAGGTCCAGATGGGCCACCATCATGCGGGCGTTCACACCGGCGTCGGTACGTCCGGCACCGGTTATGGGCACATCGCTGCCCGTGAGACGCCGCAGGGCATCCTCGATGGTACTCTGGACGGTTACTACACCGGGCTGCACCTGCCAGCCGTGGAACGGCGCGCCGCGGTAGGCCAGTTCAAGGAAATAGCGCATCCGGGTTTCAGTCGCGTTCCAGATAGGTATAGCCGAACAGGCCGGCACGATAGGTGCTGATGAAGTCGCGGCCCTCCTCTGGGGTGATGGAACCGGCTTTCATTGAGGCTGTTACCCACGATTCGACGTTGCGCACTAGTTTCTTTGGGTTGAACTGGACATATTCCAGCACCTCGTCGACGCTCTCGCCCTGGATAATCTGGTCGATCTCATAATGGTCCTTGTAGACGCTGATGTGGACGGCATTGGTGTCGCCGAACAGGTTGTGGAGGTCGCCGAGGATTTCCTGATAGGCTCCCACGAGGAACACGCCCAGATAATACGGCTCGCCGGCCTT
>CAJJOO010000367.1 GCA_905193395.1 uncultured Porphyromonadaceae bacterium | reverse complement strand
CCGCCGCGAAATCGAAGAAAACGGCGTCACCTATATCGACGAGGAAGGCGACCTGGTGACATCTATCGTCGACGGACGCAACTGCGTATTCTCGTGTTACAGCAAAGACGGCAAATGTATCTGCGCCATCGAGAAAGCGTGGCGCGAGGGACGCATCGGCTTCATGAAGCCGGTGTCGTGCCACCTGTATCCGGTGCGTGTGGACAAATACCCCACTTTCACGGCGGTGAACTATCACCGCTGGAAAATCTGCAAATGCGCCGAGGTGCTCGGGCGCAAAAAAGGCGTCAGAGCATATAAGTTCCTGCGCGAGCCCCTTATCAGGCGCTTCGGCGAGGACTGGTATCGTGAACTGGAACTGACTGCGCGCGAATACCTTGCGCAGACCGGCGGAGGCACGGGCGCTCCATACGAACAAGACTAAGACCTATTCATACCCTTTCGTCAAGATGACTGCGGGGGTGCGGCGGAGTTTTTTTCACGTGACGGCGTCCGCGGCGTTGTCTGCGCACCTTTGCCGTATCCGTAGCAACTGTATCGGCAGTAACCGTCCCGGATTCCACAACGGTATCGCGCTGCGGTTCAACCGACAGCGTGCGGGCACCGGAACAGCCACGCGAGGAGGCCGCAAAGGCAACCATGGCGATGGCCATAAGCCCCACAGTCATTCCCGCCAGTTGCGGGCCGGTGAGCCTGCCACGCGACATTTCAGAGGAACGAGAAAATCATGATGGCCGCTATCGCAACGGGCGCGATATAGCGTATCGAGAACCGTATGGCTCCCAGGAAACGCGATTTCAGCGTGCCGCCGTTGGTCAACTGCTCGGACAGCAGTCCTTCCGGAGCGAACCAGCCCACGTAGATGCACACGGCCAGCGAGCCGACGGGCAGAAGCACATTGGTGGTGAACGAGTCGAGGAAATCGAAGAAGGTCAGGCCCATGATTTTGAAATCGGCCAGCGAGCCGAATGACAGCGACGACAGCGCACCCAGAACCAGCAGCGGCAGCACGGTGATGACAAGGGCCTTGACGCGACCGAAACCGAAACGGTCGCAGAGGAAGGCCACGGCCACTTCGAGCATCGAGATTGTGGAGGTCAGCGCGGCCACAAACAGCAGCGTGAAGAATATTATTGACCAGAATATGGTGCCGGGCAGATAATTGAACACCTCGGGCAGTGTCTGGAACACCAGCGTGGCGCCGCGCAGCGAGTGTCCGGCCAGATTGAATGTGGACACGGCGGGGAAGATCACGCAGCCCATCAGCAGGGCGACCACCAGGCTCATCAGCGCCACAATCATGGCTGTGGGCGTCAGTTTCGTGTCATCGGGATAATACGAGGCGTAGGTAATGAGGATGCCCATGCCCAGACTCAGCGAGAACAAAGCCTGGCCTAGCGCGTTGATAACCGTCATGGCGGTGATTTTCGAGAAATCCGGAGCGAGGAACCATTCCAGACCCTCCGAAGCGCCCGGGAGGCTGAGGGTCATGCAGCAGAGTACCGTGAGCATGATGAAAAGCAGGGGCATCAGCACGTTGGATATGCGTTCTATGCCCTTCTGAATCCCGCCCAATAGCACCACAAAATTCACCGCCAGGACAATCACGGTGAACACCAACGGTGAGATGTCTGTGCAGATATATTCGTTCATCCGCGCGGCAAAGGCCCCGTCGGCCTGCGAAACGGTGTCGCCGATACCCTGATAGAGGGCGCCGGTGACGGAATGTACCAGATATTCAAGCGTCCAGCCCTCGACCACCAGATAGAAGCCGAGAATCAGGTAGGAGGCCGTGATGGCCACGGCACCCGTCAGCCACCAGGGTTTGCCCGGAGAAAGGCGGCGAAACACACCCACGGCGTCGGAACGTCCGGCACGGCCCAGCGACATTTCGGCCAGCATCACCGGTACGCCGAGCACCAGGACGCACACTATATAAAGCAACAGGAAAGCGGCGCCTCCGTTGGCCTGTGCCTCGGCGGGAAAACGCCACACGTTGCCCAGTCCGACGGCGGACCCGAGGGTGGCGGCAACTAGGCCGACTTTCGACCCGAATTGATTTTGTGCCATGGC
>CAJJOO010000366.1 GCA_905193395.1 uncultured Porphyromonadaceae bacterium | reverse complement strand
TTTGATATTGTCGATGGCCAGGGAGACCTGGGAATTGAGGGTGCGGGTGAGATTCTCGCGCACATACTGCATCTCGTCCAACTGGATTTCGGCCTGACGGATGCGGCTGTAACGCTGGCCGCCCTGGAACAGGGGAATCGACAGCGAGACGCCGACAACGGAATAGGACGTCCAGCGGAAATTGCGGAAGGGCGAGCCGTTGCTCGACGAGTTCCAACTGTAATTTCCGGTGAGGGCGAGAGTTGGATACCAGGCGGCGCGCTGTACCGAGAGGGTGCGGCGCAGGGTGCGTGTCTCGATTTCGTTCATAATCAGCGAGGTGTTCTGCGAGAGATCTGCCGTCAACTGATATACGTCGGCCCACATGTCCTGCTGGTAGTCGGCCAGGCTTCCGGCGATGTCGAACTGCGTTGCCACGTCTACGCCCATCAGCACGGCCAGTTGCAGACGTGCGCGGGAGATGGCTATGTCGCAGGCAATCAGTTCCGGCTCGATGTTTTTCATGGCCACGGAGGCGCGCAGCACGTCGTATTCCGAAGCGTCGCCGGCCTCGAAGCGGTGGGTGTAGGTGGTGTGGGTGAGTGTGGCCATGTCATAGTTCTGCTGTACGGCCTTCCGCGAGTCGACGGCCAGCAGCAGGGCATAGTAGGCGTTCTTCACCTGGTTTATGAGGTCGAGGCGCGAGGCGCGGGCACTTTCGACGGCGCGCTCAATCTGCACGTCGCTGAGTTTGAGCGAGGCCCACAACTGGGGCGAAATCAGCGGCATGGAAGCCTGGAAACCGAGGCTGTACATATTGTCGAGGCCCATCTTGATGCCGGTGTCGCGGCGTGGTGCGACGGGCGTATCGGTTTCGGAGCCGCCGGCATCGTCGCCGCCCATGCCTCCGAAGGCGTCCATGTTCATGTAGGCCACCTGTTTCTGCAAGGTGCGCTGGTAGGTGCCGTCGAAACTGACGGTGGGGAGGAGTTGGCCCAGCGTCTCGAGACGCGAATAGTCGGCCTTGGTCACTTCCATATCGGCCACCCGGACGGTGGGGTTGTCGGAAAGGGCAATTCGCAGGCAGTCGTCGAGGGTGAGGACTGCGGTCTGTGCGCCGGCGGTAACGCACGCCGATGCAGCCAGAATTCCGGCAAAAAATATTTTTGTAAGGTGCATTGTGATAATGTTGTGTTTTCGGGATGTAAAGTTACAATAAAATCACAATATATATAAGGGGGAGAATCGCTTCATAAGCCTAAAAGTCCAATGTATTATCCAGGCGGGACAATATCCGAATCAAATTTAACAAATATAATAAACGGTTCTTTGAGATTAACATTTTATTGATTAAGTTTGCAGAGGTTTTTCCCGAACCGACCTCTATTTAACAGACAATTTAATGAAAGAACACGATAATAACGACCCAGCCAGGCGGCAACTGGAGGAATTCATGGCGAAACATGGCCTCCGACGCACGCAGGAGCGGTTCGCCATGCTCGAGGTTGCGACGAAATTCCGCAACCCGTTCACCGTAGCCGAAATCCGGGCCCGTTCCGCATCAGACGGCCACCAGATTACCGACAGCACCGCCTATTCCTGCCTTCAGTTGCTGGTAGAAGCCGGCCTGCTGAGGCGTGTCGACATACCGGGGCAGCCAAGGCGGTTCGAGGTGATAGGCGATGAACAGAGCCGCCGCTACATCCACCTGGTCTGCGACGTGTGCGGCCGCATCAAGGATGTGCGCGACCCGGATATCGACCGCCTGATTCAGAACAAGCGGTTCAGTTCTTTCACCACCTCGCACTATTCCCTGACAGTGTTCGGCCGCTGCCGCGCATGCAGCCACAAGCGTCCGGGCACAAAATAGGTTTTAATCCAGTTATTTCATCAAGCAACCGATTCATTCTAAATCATATTCCACCGCTTCAATGACACAGAACCAGAAAGTCGATATCCTGCTCGGACTCCAGTGGGGCGACGAAGGAAAAGGCAAAGTAGTAGATGTCCTCACCCCGCGCTACGATATCGTGGCACGCTTTCAGGGCAGCCCGAACGCGGGTCACACCCTTGAATTCGACGGGCGCAAGGTAGTGCTCCGC
>CAJJOO010000365.1 GCA_905193395.1 uncultured Porphyromonadaceae bacterium | reverse complement strand
ATTTTCTGCAAAATGTTTGGCAGATTCTAAATTTTAGAATAATTTTGCAGCGCCAACTTAAATAAGACGTAAGTCAACGAAAGAGCCACCACGGTTAAAGGCTCGACATATCATCGGGCATTTTTTATGCCCATAACGATAGCCATTTGCGGCTGTTATATCCTAACAATTCTGGCTCTACGGAGACTTGTCTTGTTTAAGTTTGGCGACGGGATATGGCAGCCGCCTTTTTAACTTGCCTTTAAATGCCAAACTTAAACAAGACAATGAACGAATTTGAAGAAAGAATGAGCGCACTCCGCCGGCAGTTCCGCGCAGAGCGCAATCAAATCACCAAGGATGCCGAACGCGCAATCGGGCACCTCAACACCGTAATCGGCGCCATCGCCTTCCCCGAAGTCCGCGACGCACTCCGGGCCGAGAAAGGACGAATCAAAGAGGCAATGCGCAACGCCCACAAGAACAGCCGCGACTGCTACATGCAGCAACTTGTAGCCATCGAGGAGGAATTTAAACAACACCGCGAGAAGCATACGTCAGTACGACAGATCCGGCGGGTTGCACGCAGACTCCGCGAAATCGCCGCCGAAAAGGGCGAGAATTCCGTAACCATCTATCTGGCCGACAACAGCAGTTGTACAATCACATTTAATAATTGAAACAGAAAGGACACACATTTTTTTACATTTTTTCTTGGGCAGGTCTCGCCGTGATGGCGCGGCCTGCTTTTTTTATAGGTTCCCTTGGAAATGCTTGGTCTCGTCGTGGACCGGCATATCCCGGCCTTGCAGATATTTGTTCGTGGTCGAGATATCCGTGTGCCGGGCCTGGTCGCGGGCTATGACGATGCCCTGCGAGTTGGCCAGGTCGCGGATGCCGCTGTCCTTCAGGGAATAGAACTGGTAGTCGTTGCTCCATCCCAGGGCCTTGCGGACCGATATCCATTTGCGGCGGAATATCTCGCTGCTGGCCTTCGTGTCGCCCGGACGCATTTTGTCGCCGAAGATGTAAAAATCTCCGGGATGGCGGAAAAGGTCTAGGTCGAGCATCATTTTTATCAGGTCGTCGTTTAGGCCCACCTTGCCGTCGCGCTTGTTTTTGCTGAACGCGGCGCTGATGAACACCGACTGCTCCATCACGGAGATATCGTTTATCCGGATGTTCGTAAGTTCCTCCGGGCGGATCATGGTGTAATACTCCATCATGCACGCCAGCAGGAAGACCGGGTCTTTCTTTAAAAGGTACGTGCGCAACTGCCGCAGCATGGCCGCAGTCAGCGGCTGGCGTTTCTTGCCGTCCTCAGCCACATTCTTTATTTTCTCGACAGGATTGGACGAGATGTATTCGCGCTCGATGAAATAGACGGCAAGAGACGAACACCATCCGCGATAATTGTTGCGTGTGCGGCCGCCCACTTCGCGGTCCAGGTAGAGCCAGTCCAGGAAGTCGCTCACAAAGGAGGCGTTGAACTGGTAGACGTAACGCGGGGGCAAAACCAATTGCGAAATATAGGTTCTGAGGACGTTTAACCGGGAGCCGTAGGAGTATCTTGTTTTTAACTTAGGAAGTTTCTCCAGCGATTTCTCGTATTTGGCCAGGGCGTCCGATAGTAAGGTATAGCCGCGGCTGTCGTCGACGTTGACCCAGGGGGACCAGCCTGAGCGCAGCATTTTGAGCAGGGATTCGATTAATTCCGTTGCTCGTCGACGGCGCTCCGAGGCCTTGGTGATGCTGTCCAGCATGTACTTTTTTCGTCGCATCGTTCCGGTTCCCGGGTCGAAGGAACGGAAGTCGACGTACCATGATTTTCCGGTGTGAAGTTTGGGATAAGTGAAGTTCAGGACTTCGCTGCGGGATGTAAAATTTTTTCTGTGCGGGCACATTTTTTTTACATTCTTTAAACGGCAAAGAATGTTCGTTAATAATAAGGAGTGCCGGCTCCCCGGTGAACTGTGTCCGAATTTGGTCCGGGCAAAAACGCAAAAATGCCTGCAAGTCGTTAACCTGCAAGCATTTAACCGAGTTTTCGCGGAGAGGACGAGATTCGAACTCGTGGTAGGATTGCTCCTACGTCAGTTTAGCA
>CAJJOO010000364.1 GCA_905193395.1 uncultured Porphyromonadaceae bacterium | reverse complement strand
GTTTTCCCCATTGCGGGACGTGCTCCCACAACAATAAGGTCTGAGTTGTTGAATCCGCCCAAAATTCTGTCAAGGTCTGCAAAACCTGTCGGTACGCCCGGCAATGCATCAGGATTGTTTGCGAGATTCTGTATGTGGTTGAGCGATTGCTCTAAAAGTTTCTTGAAATCATCCATAGTTACATAGTTAAATGACAAATGACAAAAACTCCAACGTAACTATGCGAGGCCGACCAAAGCCTTAAAGCGACTACGTTGGAGTTTCCAATGTTTTTGTTTACGGCTTTTGCCGTTATGTCGTTGTAATATTCTTGGTCATTTCGCATACAATGCTTATAACGCAAAATTACAAATAATTTTTGAGATGACAATCGAATGTGCTGAGAAACATAGTGTATACGCGGTTGGAATGCTTTTTGCGGAGACGGGGGATTTTTGTTAATTTTGCGGGTATGCAAGCGGCGAGTTTTAATTATCGGACAATGCGGAGCCTTTATGAGGCTTATCTGGTGCTGGAGCGCGGGCTGAGCGACAACACCCGCCGGGCGTATCTGCACGATGTGGATTCGTTGCAGGGGTGGCTGCGCGAGCGTGGTATTGATTTCGACAAGGCTACTCTCGAGGACCTCAGCGCTTTCGTCATGGACCTCCATGATGTGGGAATCTCACCGGGGTCGATTGCGCGCATGGTGTCGGGCATCCGCTCGGTGTTCAGATTCCTGCGTCTGGAGAGGGTGATCGAGGCCAATCCGTCGCTTCTGCTTGATTCGCCGACGGTGGGGCGGCATCTGCCGGAGGTGCTGTCGGTCGAGGAAATCGACACGATGATTGCCGTGGCCGACGACGGCTCGCCCACGGGACGCCGCAACAGCGCCATCATCGAAACGCTGTATAGTTGCGGCCTGCGCGTGAGTGAACTGTGCAATCTGGCCATCAGCCGCATAGACCAGGACCTCGGAATCCTCACGGTCATCGGCAAGGGCGACAAGGAGCGTCTGGTGCCGCTTTCGTCGGCCGCCGCAGAAAAAATATCCGATTATATGGCCACGGACCGTGCGGAACTGAATGTGAAACCTAGCCACGAGGACATTGTGTTTCTCAACATCCGTGGCAGCCGGCTCACGCGCCAGATGGTGTTCATCATGCTGCGGCGCGTGGCGGAGGCGGCGGGCATCCGACGTGTGATTTCGCCGCACACGCTGCGACATTCCTTTGCCACACACCTCCTGGAGGGCGGAGCCAATCTCCGCGCCATACAGCAGATGCTGGGCCACGAATCAATCGCGACCACTGAGATTTATCTTCATCTTGACAATACACGGCTGCGCGAGGAAATCCTGGCGCACCATCCGCGCAATCACTGACGCCGCGGGTCAGTCCTTCACGGGCGGATAGTCCAGGGTGTAGTGCAGTCCGCGGGATTCCTTGCGTTCCTTGGCCTGGCGCATGATCAGGTAGCCGACGTTGATGATGTTGCGGAGTTCGCAGATTTCGCGGCTTGCCTTGGAGCATTTGAACAGGCGTTCGGTCTCCTCGTAGAGGATGTCGAGGCGGTTCCAGGCGCGGTCAAGGCGCAGGTTTGAGCGCACGATTCCTACATAGGTGCCCATAATCTGGTTCACCTCGCGGATGCTTTGGGTAATGAGTACCATTTCTTCGGGGTGTCGTGTGCCCTCGTCATTCCACACCGGCACGTCGTGGCGCAGCGTCAGGCCGTCGATACGCGCCGTGGCATGGCGTGCGGCCGCGTCGGCATAGACCACTGCCTCGATAAGGGAGTTGGAGGCCAGACGGTTGCCGCCGTGCAGACCGGTGCAGGAACATTCGCCCAAAGCATAGAGGCGGTCGATTGACGACTGACCGTCGAGGTCCACCTTGATGCCGCCGCAGAGGTAGTGGGCCGCGGGAGCAACGGGAATATAGTCCTTGGTGATGTCGATGCCCAGTTCCAGGCAGTGCTGGTAGATATTGGGGAAGTGGTGACGAGTCTCTTCGGGGTCCTTGTGGGTGACGTCTAGGTAGACGTGGTCGTCGCCGTTGAGTTTCATTTCCGAATCGATGGCGCGGGCTACAACGTCACGTGGCGCCA
>CAJJOO010000363.1 GCA_905193395.1 uncultured Porphyromonadaceae bacterium | reverse complement strand
TCCTCGGCTCCCTGAACGCCATTCAGAAAGTGAATATCGCATGGGACGAAGACGGAGCCTCGGCCGGCATAGCCACCGCAACCGGATGGGTAACGTCGAACGGCGAGGTATATGTTCCGGAAACTCTTGAACTCAACCTCGACCGCCCGTTCATCTATTTCTTGCGCAATTCGCCGACCGGCACCTATCTGCTCGCCGGCCGCGTGTGCAACATGTAAGACAGGTCACTCCCCCCCCCCGATATATTTGCCCCGGATGGTCCCGATTCTCGCCATTCGGGGCAAAATGTGTTGTAGAACATTTTGCCATGTGGAGAAATTGTTGCATCTTTGCACAAAACTACCGAAAGTATGCAATTTGTTCACAATTTCGACACATTGATGTCGCTGTTGCGCGCGGACGGAACCTGCGCCCGCGTGGCCGTGGCCGCCCCCCACGACGCCCACACCCTTGAAGCCGTCGATGCAGCCCGCCGCGCCGGGCTGGCACACTTTATCCTCATCGGCGACCCTGCGAAAATCACCGCCGCCCCGGGGTCGGATGTCGAAATCGTGGCCGAGGCCGACAGCGACCACGCAGCCGCCCTTGCCGTGAAAATGGCTCGCGAGGGAGAGGCCGACGTGATTATGAAAGGCCTGCTGAACACCGACAACCTGCTGCGCGCCGTCCTGAACCGCGAAACCGGCATCATGCCCCGCGGAAAGGTGCTGACCCACCTCACGGCGGCCGAAATCCCCGGACGCCACAAATTGCTGATGCTCTCGGACGTGGCCGTGATTCCGAATCCCACGCCCGAACAGCACGAGGCCATCACCGCAATGCTGGCCGACCACTGCCATGCCCTCGGAATCGAGAATCCGCGCATCGCCCTGGTTCATTTCAATGAAAAGACGACGCCGAAATTCCCCGTCACAGAGGGCTATGCACGCATCCGCCAACTGGCCGCCGAGGGCCGTTTCGGCAAGGTGACCGTCGACGGCCCCATGGATGTGAAGACCGCCCTCGACCCCGGGGCCGGTCCAGCCAAAGGCATCTTCTCGCCAATCGAAGGCGACGCCGACGCCCTTGTGTTTCCCGACATCGAGGCCGGCAACACCTTCTACAAGACCATCAGTTGGCTGAGCCACAGCACCAACGCCGGAGTGGTGACGGGCGCCGACGTACCCGTGGTGGTGCCTTCGCGCGGCGACACCTCGCGCTCAAAACTGTGCAGCCTGGCCCTGGCCTGCCTCTGCGCCCGCCGCAAGGCAAATAATTGAAACATAACACACACCGACACAAGACATAAGCAATTTTCCCACGGACCGCACCATGAGATTACTGATTATAAACCCCGGCTCGACGTCGACGAAAATAGCCGTCTACGACGAAATGACGCCGCTGATGGTGGAGAACATCCGCCATTCGGTCGAGGAACTGAGCCGGTTTGAGAAAGTATCGGACCAGTTTGAATACCGCCGTGACCTGGTATTGAAGACACTGGCCCAGAAAGGACTGCCGCTGAAATTCGACGCCGTGGTGGCGCGCGGCGGCCTGCTGAAGCCCATTGAAAGCGGCGTATATGCCGTCAACGACCGGATGCTGAAGGAAATCGAGCATCCCATGCGCAACCATGCCTGCAATCTGGGCTGCCGCATCGGCATCGACATCACGCAGCGCGCCGGCGGGTGCCCCGCTCTGACGGCCGATCCCGGCGTCGTCGACGAGATGATTGACGAGGCCCGCATATCCGGCTCGCCCCTGATGCCACGCATCACCACCTGGCATGCCCTGAACCAGCGAGCCATCGCCCGGCGCTTCGCCGCCGAACACGGCACCCACTACGAGGACCTCAACCTGATTATCGCGCACCTGGGCGGCGGAATCTCCGTGGCCGCCCACATGAAGGGCCGCTGCATCGACGTCAACAATGCCTTCGAGGGCGAAGGCCCCTACTCGCCCGAGCGCGCGGGTTCGCTGCCTACAGGCGCACTGATTGAACTGTGCTATTCACAGAAATACACCATCGCGCAACTCAAAAAACGCATCAGCGGCGACGCGGGCCTGGCCGGCCACCTCGGCACCACCGACGTGGCCGAAATCGTGGAGC
>CAJJOO010000362.1 GCA_905193395.1 uncultured Porphyromonadaceae bacterium | reverse complement strand
TTACTTGCGGCCGAAATCGGCGGGAATCTCGCCCCAGCGTTCAGTGTCCCATTTGAGGATGGGATTCTGGATTTTGTGTGTCGCGAGCCAGGCGTCGGCGCGATCGAGCAGTGCGCGGACCTGCGCGTTGCCCTCCGTCGGCGTTATCTTTGTGTTGGAATGGCCTCGCCGCAGCCACGACTGGGCCGTACGCGAATCGCTGTAAATGGGCGTCGTGTGGTCACCGCGGCGGTCAAACAGCGCGGCGGCGTGAATCAGGGCCAGATACTCGCCTATGTTGTTGGTTCCGCCCTCCAACGGGCCGAAATGGAAGATTTCCACTCCGTCCGCCACACGCACGCAGCGGTATTCCATGGGGCCGGGATTGTGTGAGCAGGCCCCGTCCACCGCCACGGCGTCGAGGCGGATTTCGGGAATCGTTGAATAATCGCGGACCATGCCGGGGTGTCCCTGCATGTGCTGCGCCAGTTTCCGCAGGAACAGAGACTGCTGCTCGGGCGAGCCGCGGAAGGCCTCGGTGGCCGCATCCTGCGAACTGTAAGCCCGGTATTTTGCGCCGGGATAGCCGTCTACCTGGTCGCGGCAGTCGTCCCAGTTGTCGTAGATGCCGGGGGCACGGCCTTCCCACACCACATAGAATTTACGCGAGCCGGACATTTTTCACGAGAATTGAAGGAACAGGGATATGTCGATTGCCGAACATGATGCCACGCGGGCAATGTCGGCGTTGGTAACCTTGCCCATGAATGTATATACGGCGCGGCTGAGTCCGGAATTGAACCGTAGGGCGTTGGTCATGCCGTCGCTCACCAGGACATCGTCCAGCAGGGTCATCAGCGTGGTCGAGAGGGCCATTGCGGCCGTACGCGGCACGGCCGAACCGACATTGACATAACAGGCTGCCAGGCGCGACGAGCGGTGGTAGCGCGGGTCGTCGGCGGCAACGTCGATGCGCGCCAGCGAGGGGAAGGGCGACTCGCCCATGCGGCCCGTAAGGTCGAAGGCCACCACGCCGCGTTTCATCTCGGCCACCATATCCGCCCCGATTTCAAGGTAATGGCGCGTCGGGGTGGCTATTACCACATCGGCGGTGCGCAGGGCCGAGGCAAACACGCGCGGATGCAGGGCCGATGCTATGACGCCCGGGCCGAGCCAGCGGACCGCCTCGCGCAGGTCGTAGACATCGTTGTCGAACAGACGCACAGTCGCGCCCAGTCCGCAGGCTGTTCCGGCGGCGGCGCGGGCGGCGATTCCGGACCCTATCACGGTGACCTCGCAGGGAACCACGCCGCTGACGCCGCCCAGCAGGATGCCCTTGCCGCGCAGAGGGTCGGCCAGCATGGACGATGCCAGAATCATGGCCGCACGCCCGTCGACCTCGCTCAGGGCGTCGGCGAACGGCAGGTTGCCGTCGTCATCTGCAATCAGGTCAAGTGCTATGGCAATGATATGCTTTTCGAGGAGACAGGCCACGGCCCGTGGTTCCTGAGTGTCGGCATGAAGCAGCGTGAGCAGCACCGCGCCGCGTTTCAGGCGCGCCGCGTCGGCGGCCTTCACCGGCGGGAGATGCAGCACAATGTCGCAGCCCAGGGCCTCGGCACGGCTCACGATGCGGGCGCCTGCCCGGCGATATGCCTCGTCGTCGAAATGAATCACTTCGGCGGCGCCGGACTCGAGCATCACTTCGAAGCCGCGCTCGGCAAGGATTGCGGCTCCCTCGGGCGTGAGGGGGAAACGGCGCTCGCCGGCCACATCGGCCGCCGGAAGGCCCAGTGTCACCGATCTGCGCGCCACGCTTACGGGCGCCGGCTGTTCGAGTGGCGTTATTTTACTGTCGCTCATTTAGATAGGTTGAAATGAATTTTCTGACGGTGTCCTCTATTTCGGCTGGCGTATCGAGGCGGGTGGAGTCGAAAACGCTGTGGGCACGGCCGTAGAATGGTGCCCGCGCGGCTTCAATATCGATGGCCTTGCGACGAAGCGCTTCGGCATCGAGACCTGCCAGTAGCGGGCGTTTTTCGGCCCCTTCGGCCATGCGGCGCAGCAGCACGGGCATATCGCAACGCAGCCACACCACGGTGCCTGCCCGGAGCATGCGGTCCATGTTACC
>CAJJOO010000361.1 GCA_905193395.1 uncultured Porphyromonadaceae bacterium | reverse complement strand
TCGCCGTTCTCAATGCCCACCAGGACCATCATTCCGCGGCCGATGCGTGATATTTCCGAGCCGCCTACCGAGACGGAAGCCTCAGTCACGCGCTGTATTATTATTCTCATTTTCCAATTGTTGTGATGATTTAAGTCCGTCAATCACGAGACGGGCGCGAGCTTTTCCCACAAGGGCCTCGATTTCGCTTACGGGCGCTTCGGAAAGGCGTTTTACACTCTTGAAATGCGTCAGAAGTGTCTCGCGGGTTTTGGCTCCGATGCCCTTGATGCTGTCCAGGCGGCTGACAACGGCGCTTTTGCTGCGGCGGTCGCGGTGGTGGGTGATGCCGAAACGGTGGGCCTCGTCGCGGAGGTGCTGGACCACGCGCAGCGACTCACTGTTCTTGTCGATATACAGGGGCACGCTGTCGCCGGGGAAATAGATTTCCTCGAGGCGCTTGGCGATACCGACAACAGAAATCTTGCCGCGCAAACCGATGGAATCGAGGGCCTCGACGGCTGCGCTCAACTGGCCCTTGCCGCCGTCGACCACAATCAGTTGCGGCAGATCGGCGCCTTCTTCCATCAGGCGGGTGTAGCGGCGTGTCAGAACCTCGCGCATCGAGGCGAAATCGTCGGGACCTTCGACGGTCTTGATTATGAAATGGCGGTAGTCGCGCTTGCTGGGCTTGGCGTCGCGGAACACCACACACGAGGCTACCGGATTGGTACCCTGGATATTGGAGTTGTCGAAGCACTCGATATGGCGGGGCAGTTCGGGCAGTCGGAAGTCGGATTTCATGCGTTCGAGGGTGCGGGTGAGTCGTTCCTCGGGATTGTGCTTGGCCAGGTGCTTGAGATCGTCGAGGCGTGCCTGGACGGCGTTGCGGCGCGATACTTCGAGTAGTTTTGCCTTGTCGCCGCGTCGCGGAACGGTGAAGGAGACACCCTCCATCTCAACCTCTGGCGCGCAGTCCACAATCACCTCGTCGTATTCGGCGGAAAGGTTTTCGCGCACCTCGGCCATGGCGTAGGCCAGAATGTCGGCGCGGGATTCGTCGAGCGAACGGCGGTAGCGCAGGGTGAAACTACGCACCACGGCACCCTTGCGCACGTGCATGTAGTTGACGTATACGTCGGGGTCGTCGGGGCGTTCGTCGATGCCGAAGACGTCAACGTCGCCGATGGTCTGGCTGACGATTACGCAGCGCGACTGGTAGTTCTCGAGCAGTTGGTAACTGTGTTTCAGTTCCTGAGCTTCCTCGAAGCGCAGTTCGGCGGAGAGGCGTTCCATCTCGCTGCGGAGATATTTCATCAGCAGGCCGGTCTCGCCGCGCAGAATCTGCTTGATCTGGCCGATGTCGCGGCGGTAATCTTCGGGCGATACGAGGCCCGTGCAGCATCCCTTGCAGCGTTTGATGTGGTATTGCAGACAAAGGCGCCCGGAGCCTTTTTCGAGTGTCGCGGGGGTGATGGGAATGCGGCAGGTGCGCAGAGGATATAGTTCGCGGATGAGTTCGATGACGGTCTTCGCCACGGAAATGTTGGCATAGGGGCCGTAGTATTTCGAGCCATCCTTCACCTTCTGGCGCGTGATGAAAACGCGGGGATATAGTTCGTTTGTCACCACAATCCAGGGGTAGGACTTGTCGTCTTTCAGCAGCACATTGTAGCGGGGCTGGTACTCCTTGATCATGGAGTTTTCCAGGTTCAGGGCGTCCTGTTCGGTGGGGACGACTATATAGCGCATATCGGCGATGTTGCGGACCAGGAGGTTCGTGCGCAGCACGTCGTGGGTGCGGTTGAAATAGGACGAGACGCGGCGTTTGAGATTCTTGGCCTTGCCAACGTAGATTACAGTCCCGGCAGCGTCATAATATATGTATACACCGGGGGTGTCGGGGAGAAAAGAAATTTTCTCGCGCAGGGCTTCGGATTTCTGATGCAGTGACATGATATATAAGAACAAGCGGGACGCGGCAGATGTTGGCCGTGTCCCGCCGGATGGTTGTCAGGCTCCCGCGGGCGGGAAAATCAATATGTGATGAGCGATGTAACCTCGGCCTCTTCGGGAAGATTCTCGCGGCCGTTGAGAGCCGAAATCTCAATCAGGAAATTGATGTAGATTTTCTTG
>CAJJOO010000360.1 GCA_905193395.1 uncultured Porphyromonadaceae bacterium | reverse complement strand
ATATTTGCAAAGTTTAACCAATCGAATATCAATAATTTTTTTACCATGAGTTCCTTTTTCAACATGCTGGACCCGTTGTTGAAATATATTGACGACGGCCAGTTGTTCCGTCAGCCTTTCAAGTGGCTGTTCTATGCCATCGGTATCCTGTTGGCCGGAGGCTGCTTTTATGCCATTTACAATATGTTTGACAAGGTGGAATATATGACCGGGAAGCAAGTATTCTTCATCATCCTTATGTCGCTGATACTGATTGCCGTGGCCATATTCTGTGTCGTCTACTGGTTCAACCGTGCCGGCGAGATTGAATATGAACTCGGCATAGGCAACCTGCAGGCCATGCCGGCCGTGGCGTTGCTGATCCGCTATCTGGGCGAATGTTCGGGCTGCGTGATTGCCGGGGCCGGATGCCTTGGCTCGCTGTTCGTGTTCCTGTTTTTCGGCGACGACAGTTTCGGCATTTTCGACGATGCGTGGAAAGGAATTTTCATGTGCCCGATTTTGGGTTATGTCGAGATATTGCTGAGCCGCTTTCTGGCCGAAATGTGCGTGGCCCTCGCCAATATCTCGAACGACGTGGCCCTGCTGCTGAAACTGCGCAACAAGGGTATGTGATACTTCTGTCAATATTAAACAAAAATCCCGGGGCGACGAGTGTCACTCCGGGATTTTTGTATCCGGATAGCCGGAAAATGCTTTTTCTCACTTGGCGCGGCGTTCCTTGATACGGGCCTTCTTGCCGGTGAGGGCGCGGAGATAGTACAGTTTAGCGCGGCGTACCTTACCGAGTTTGTTGATGGTGATGGAATCGATGAAGGGCGATTCGATGGGGAAGATACGCTCTACGCCGATGTTGTCGCTCATCTTGCGCACGGTGAAACGCTTTTTGGCGCCTTCGCCGGAGATACGGATAACGACACCGCGGTACTGCTGGATACGTTCTTTGTTACCTTCCTTGATGCGGTAGGAAACGGTGATGGTGTCGCCCGGGCCGAAGTCGGGATGCTGTTTGCCACAGGCAAAAGCCTCTTCGGCAACTTTAATTAAGTCCATTGTAAATATAAATTTAGAATGTTAGTAATTGCGCAATATACGCGAGCCACATGTCTACGCCAGAGATTACGCCTTTCGGGCGACAAAGTTAGCGCATTTTCGTTTAATATGCAACAGTTTGGCCTGCGGTTTCGCTGTTTTTTCGTAAGTTTGCACTGTAAAAAGGAACGTAAAACCGCAAACATCTGTTGATAATGGAAGATAACCCCGAGAATCGGATTCGTGACCTCCTGTCTCAAGGTCGCGTGGACGAGGCGGTGCGCGATTCGGCCGACGTCCTGGCGCGGGCCGACGCCGCGCTGGCCCGCGAGCATGATCCTGAACATCTTGCCGCGAACGGCGGGAACCTGTTGAAAGCGTGCTACGTACATTGCATAGCCCTCGAAGTGGCCGGAATGAATGCCGAGGCTCTTGCCTGTGCCGTCATGACGATGTGTGCGGCCGATATTCACTGCCTGTGGCAGATTGAGAGCCAAGCCTCGCCGCTGGCACGTCTGAGTGCCGTTGCAGCCATGGCCGAACTGAACATAGCCGGAAGTATGGCTGCCGGTGCGCTGCCCGATGAGATGGCTCGACTGATGTGGTTCACACGGCTCCTGGGCGTGCATTATGCAGCCCTTGCCCGTGATGAATGGCCCGTCGCCGAGGCCTTATCACAGGCAATTACAATGCTGGGTTTCGACGGCTTCGCGCCCGTATTTGCCGACGGACCGGCTGATGCCTCGCGTCCTGCGCCGGTGCTGATGACTATGCTGGGCCTCTGCTCGCAGATGGGCCTGATCGAATCCTGAATAAAATAAATACGAGGCGGCTCAATTCCCGGGCCGCCTCGTATTTTAATATCTTTTCTCGAAATTGTTTTTATTCAATCGGGGCTTTCGTGGCGCTGAGGGCTTTCCAGGCGATTGCGGCAAGGATGGCACCGATGGCCGGGCCGACGAGCATAATCCAGAAGTCGCCCCAGGCGGTGGGATCGAAGACGGCGGGACCGAACGAGCGGGCGGGGTTGACAGAGCAGTTGTCAACCGGAATACCGACGATATTTACCAGGCCGAGAGCCAGAC
>CAJJOO010000359.1 GCA_905193395.1 uncultured Porphyromonadaceae bacterium | reverse complement strand
TCACACAGGTTTTCATCACTCGAATCACAGAAAAAAAAGATTGTGGAACAGCATCGTGAACTGATACACCTTGCCACGGTCACAGACATCGCAGATGATTCCGTGACCGTCAGAATCAAACGCGAGGAGACAGAATGCAGCGGATGTGCCATTAACGGCATCTGCGGCATCACGGCGTCGCAGACGCTGACGGCCGATTCCCGAGGAATGGAACTCACGCCGGGACAGACTGTCGAGATTGAGGCCGCGCCCACGGCGCGGCGCCGTTCGGTGGTCCTGCTGCTGGGACTGCCGCTGTGTGCCATGGCCGCGGCGGCAACGGCTGCGAACCTTGGCGGCCTTGGCGACAGCGCCGCGGCGCTGACATCACTGGGAGCCGTGGCCGCGGTTTTCGGAATAATGTATCTGTTTCGCAAGCGTCTGGCGCGCAATGCCGCCTGGAAAGTGAGGAAGATATGCCGCTGACACTTGTCACCATAATCATATTGGCAGCCACGGCCCTTGCCGGAGCCGTGGCCTTGTACTTCGTGTCCCGCCGCTTCCATGTGAACGAGGACCCGAAAATCGACCGCATCGCAGCCCTGCTGCCCGGCGCCAACTGCGGCGGCTGCGGATTCAAGGGCTGCCGCGATTTCGCGCGTGCCTGCGCCGAGGCAAAATCGCTCGACGGCATATATTGCCCGGTCGGAGGCGAAAGCGTAATGGAAAAAGTAGCCGAAATCACGGGCCTGGCGCATGATGCCGCCACCCCGATGACGGCGACGCTGATATGCAACGGCGCGTGCCCGGCACGGCGGCCGGTGGCCCTGTGGCGCGGTCCGCGTTCGTGTGCCGACATGGCCCTGACCGGCGCGGGCACACTGACCTGTTCATATGGCTGCCTGGGCTGCGGCGACTGTGTGGCATCCTGCGCTTTCGAAGCGATGACACTTAATTCCGACACACATCTGCCGGAAATTGACCCGACGCTATGCGTGGCCTGCGGACAGTGTGTCGAAGCATGCCCGCGTCACCTGTTGAGACTGATTCCCAAGGGAAGGCGCGACCGGCGCGTGTGGGTGGCATGCAGCAACCGCGACCGCGGTGCTGCCGCCCGCAAGGCTTGCGACAACTCCTGCATAGCATGCGGAAAATGTGTGCGCGAATGTCCCTTCGACGCCATCTCCATAATCGACAACCGCGCCGTGGTAGACCCGGCCAAATGCCGTGCCTGCGGCAAATGCGTGGCCGTCTGTCCCACCGGAGCCATCCACAGCACCTTTAAAACCGCCGCACAATGAGAAAAGCCACATTCCGCATAGGCGGCATCCATCCGCCGCAGATGAAATATACGGCAGGACAGCCCATAAGCCTCTTCCCGCTGCCGATGAAGGCCATCGTGCCGCTGTCGCAGCATATCGGGGCGGCGGCAACACCCTGCGTGGCTGCGGGCGACACCGTGGAGC
This sequence comes from uncultured Porphyromonadaceae bacterium, assembly GCA_905193395.1. Taxonomy (GTDB): domain Bacteria; phylum Bacteroidota; class Bacteroidia; order Bacteroidales; family Muribaculaceae; genus CAG-873. Next base: position 678 of record CAJJOO010000359.1, on the reverse strand, counting down.
GCGGCCAGATTGTGGGCAAGCCCTCGGGGCGCATTTCCAGTAGCATACATTCGCCAATAACCGGGACCGTCAGATCCGTTGGCACAGCGTCCGACGACAAGGGTTACCCCGTACCGGCAATCATAATCGAGGCCTCGGCAGAGCAGCACGAGGCCGACACACAACGCCGCGAGGAAATATATGCTTCGCTCGAAAAGAACGTGCGGCGTGACCTGAGCGAGACGCTCGACGCAGCCGCAATCCGCGAAATCATCGAAGAAAAAGGTGTCGTGGGTCTGGGCGGTGCGACGTTCCCCTCGCAGGTGAAACTGGGGCTGCCCCAGGGCGTGAAAGCCGAGGTGCTGATTGTAAACGCCTGCGAGTGCGAGCCTATGCTGACCTGCGACGACGCCCTGATGCGCACCTGGCCCGGTTGTATTGCCGAAGGCGTGGAACTGGTGATGAAGGCCTGTGGCGCGCCCCGTGCTATTATCGGCATCGAGGACAACAAGCCCGAAGCCGCCCGCGCCCTGCGCGAAGCCATTCCCGCCGGCTATCCCATCGAAGTGCAGGTGCTGAAGACGAAATATCCGCAGGGCGGCGAAAAACAACTGGTGCAGGCCGTAACCGGAAAATACATTCCCTCCGGGGTGCTCCCGGCGGCAGTCGGCGCCGTGGTACACAACGTGGCAACGATAT
>CAJJOO010000358.1 GCA_905193395.1 uncultured Porphyromonadaceae bacterium | reverse complement strand
CGCCGCAGTAGAGGATGGGGAAGTGGGCCTGTTTGAATACCTGGCCGGCGCCGATGTTGTTCTCGAGGTAGCGGAGACGGACGTCTTCCTTGTCGTTCGATGCGGAGATGGGGCCTTTCTGGGGTTTGAAGAGGAGCATCAGACGGGGGTCGGCACCGAAGCCGAGGTCGCGGACCCATTTACCCTGCTTGGCTTCGGAGCCGGGGTTGGCGACGCCGAGGACATCCTGCATGAAGAACTTGGAGGGAACAGCGGATTCGAGGTTGTTGGCGTAGGACTGCCAGGTGTCGAAGCGGGTGTCGCCGGGGCCCCATGCAGCAGACTGGGCGTATGTGCCGCCGTCGAAGTTGTAGCGGGGTTCATTGCCGAACCAGGGACCGTAGAGGAGGTCGCCTGAACGCCAGCAGTTGATGGCAGCGTCAGCAGCGTCGATGATGGCGCGGCAGGTAGCGGCCGAGCGGTCGATGTTGGGGAGGTTGCGGAGGAGCAGACGGGCCTTGACAGCGAGCACGAGACCTTTCCATTTGTTAAGGTCGCCGGCGTAGATACGGTCGCGGTCCTTGCCGATTTCGCGGTTGTCGGGGGAGTTGACAACGGAGGGATCGTTGAAGAGAGCGAGCAGGTCCTCGGCCTCCTGGAACATCCAGGCGTAAACGCTGGCCTGGGTGTCGTAGTGGGGCGAGTTGGACTTGTAGGCCTCGCTGCGGGGCATGTCGCCGAAACCGTCGGTGGTCAACTGGGTCGACATCAGTTCGATGGCGCGGGCAATGAGTTCGTAGTTGGGCGAACCGATGGCCTGGGAGTTGGCAATGAGTTCATTGCCGTTGATGCCGATATCGTAGTAGTGGCGACGCCACTGGGGATGACGCTGCATTGTGAGGAAGCCGCCCCATCCGAATTTATAAGTACGGTCGCCGCGTTCGTTCTTGCCCATGGTGGTGAGACACTGCGAGAGGTAGATTCCGTATTCAGCGTGGTCGTAAACAATCTGGTTGGCGAAGAAAATCACCGGTGCGAGGCCCAGTTCGGCAGTATTAGAGTGGGCGCGGTCGGGGTTCACGTTGTCATCGAGGATGTCGTTGCAGCCCGAGAGAGCCATACCGGCAAGAACTGCCAGAGATAAGGCCTTTATTTTGTTGATATTGAGTTTCACGGTTGGGAATGATTAGAAAGTGACATTAACATTGAAGTTAAATGAGCGGAGCGCGGGCACGCTGTAGGAGTCGATACCCATTGCACCGGTACCGTTGGCAGCCTCGGGCATCACCTGGGGATCGCAGCCGCTATACTTGGTGAGCAGGAAGAGGTTACGTCCGGTGAGCGAGCAACGCAGGCCCTTGATGGGGTTCTTGGAACCGAGTTTGCGCATGAGGTTGGAGAAGTCGTATCCGACAGTGACATAGGAGAGGCGGAGGTAGGAACCGTCTTCGATGAAGTTGGAACCGACATTGCCGATGTAGTTGTTGTATGTCTGGGAGTCGAGGATAACGGGAGTGGTGTTCTGAACGTAAGTACCGTCGGGCTGTTCAACGACGCCATTGAATACAACCTTGTGGTTGCGGTAGCGGGCGATGTATTCGCTCATACCGTTGGACATGAGGTTACGTCCGGTAACATTGGCCACCTTACCGCCGACACGGCCGTCGAGGAGGAAGGAAACGGAAAGGTCTTTCCATGAGAAAGTGGAGCCGAGACCGATGAGGCAGTCGGGTTCGCGGTTGCCGAGGTAGATGTACTTTTCGGGGGAGATGCGGGGATAGCCGTTCTCGTCGACGAGTACCTGGCCGGCATCGTTGCGGAGGTAGTCGCTACCGACGATACCTGTTGTGGCTTCGCCGAGGTAGCAGGTTGTGTAGAGGTCACCGTACTGGGTGTCGCCGCCGGCGATGTACTTCATGTCGTCGGGGAGGTCTTTCACCTTACCGCGGTTCAACGAGAAGTTCAGTGTAGCGGTCCACTGGAAGTCGCGGGTTCTAAGGATGTCCTGGGTGAGGGTAGCCTCGACGCCCTGGTTTTCGATAGAACCTTCGTTACGTGTCTGGAGGATGGTACCGGAAGTGGGGGATACGCGGACGATAACGATCTGGTTGTCGACGGTGGTGTTATAGTAGGCCAGGTCGAGAC
>CAJJOO010000357.1 GCA_905193395.1 uncultured Porphyromonadaceae bacterium | reverse complement strand
GGAGTTCGCCGTCAATAATCAGGTTGGGTGCGATTGTATGGGCGATTTCAGTTGCCTTTATGACCTTGTCGACACGCTCGTGCTTGGCGGAGCCTTTGGTCGAGAACGAGAGCATAGCCACCCTGGGGCTTATGTCGGCGAGGTTGCGTGCGGTTTCGGCGGCGCATACGGCAATCTGGGCCAGTTCCTCGGCGGTGGGGTCGGGAACCACGGCGCAGTCGGCGAACACCATCACTCCGTTTTCGCCGTAAGGGCTGTTTTCGGGGAGCAGCATCAGGAAGGCGCCGGAAACGACTTTGATTCCCGGCCGTGTCTTGATAACCTGGAAGGCGGCACGCAGCACGTTGCCGGTGGTGTTCTGGGCGCCGGCCACCTGACCGTCGGCATCGCCGGCCTTTACCATGAGGCAGCCCAGAAACAGGGGATTTGCCGTGGTGAGGCGGGCCTGTTCCATTGTCATGCCTTTGTATTTGCGCAGTTCGTAGAGCAGGGGGGCATAGCGGTCGATGACGTCATTGTCGCGGGGATCGACAATGGTGGCCTTTTCGATGTTGGTGAGGTTCATGTCGATGGCCATACGCTTGATTTCGTCGGCATTGCCGATGAGAATGATATCGGCGATGCCATCGGCGATGGCGCGGTCGGCCGCCGTGAGTGTGCGGGATTCTGTGCCTTCGGGGAGGACGATGCGCTGGCGGTCGGCTTTTGCTTTTTTAGTCAGATTCTCAAAAAGATTCATAATTTTTTAAGATACAGTTATAGGGCTTGAATTTTTGTTCGTGAGGAAGTCAGAGGCGGCAGTCGACGATATCACGGGGCATCGAGGCCTTGACATCGAACACCACATGGCGCGGTTTCAGCAGCGATTCGATATCTATGCCCTTAAAGCGTTCGTGGGCCACGGCGCCGATTACGGCATCAAACTTTTTGCCGTAGGGTATGTCGCTGACGATGTCGATTCCGTAATGACGTTTCACGCTCTCGGCGTCAGCCCAGGGGTCGCAGACGGTGAGGTGGAGATTGTATTCTCCCAAGGCCTTTACGATGTCGACGACCTTGGTGTTGCGCACGTCGGGGCAGTTTTCCTTGAATGTGAAGCCGAGAATCAGAATATCAGAGCCGAGTACCTGGATTCCCTTGCGGAGCATGAGTTTGATTACGCGGTCGGCCACATAGGCGCCCATGCCGTCGTTCATGCGGCGTCCGGCAAGGATTATTTCGGGGTTGTAGCCGTGGCGCTGGGCGCACTGTGCCAGGTAGTAGGGGTCGACGCCGATGCAGTGGCCGCCCACCAGGCCGGGCTTGAACGGCAGGAAGTTCCATTTGGTGGATGCGGCGTCGAGTACTTCGTTGGTGTCGATGCCCATCAGGGTGAAGATTTTCGAGAGTTCGTTGACGAAAGCGATGTTTATGTCGCGCTGCGAGTTCTCGATAACCTTGGCGGCTTCGGCAACCTTGATTGACGGGGCGAGATGCGTCCCTGCGGTGATGACTGATGAGTATACATCGTCGACCAGGCGTCCGATTTCGGGGGTGGAGCCGGAGGTGACCTTCTTTATTCTCTCGACGGTGTGGAGTTTGTCGCCGGGGTTGATGCGCTCGGGCGAATAACCGGCAAAGAAATCCCGGTTCAGTTTCAGGCCGCTGACCCTTTCGACGACAGGAATACACTCGTCCTCCGTAACGCCCGGATAAACGGTGGATTCGTAAACCACAACATCGCCCGGAGCGATGACCTTGCCGACAGTTTCCGATGCACCATATAGGGGCGAGAGGTCGGGATTGTTGTTCTCGTCGACGGGAGTGGGAACGGCAACGACATAGAAATTGCAGTCGCGGATTTCATCGATATCGGCCGTGCAGCGGAAACCATGGTTGCGGATAGCGTCCTGCAGAAGTTCGTCGCTTACTTCGAGGGTGGCATCGTGGCCGGCCATTAGGGCCTCCACGCGCCTGGGGTTCATGTCGAAACCGACAGAGGGATATTTAGTCGAGAAGAGCCTGGCCAGGGGCAGGCCGACATAGCCCAGCCCTATCACGCAGATTTTTATATTCTTGTCTGTCATTTGAAACGTAAGTTACAAGCAGGATGTAAGCGCCTGCTAAATCGTTACAAAATTACAAAAAATCCGCGAACCCGTCGGCAGGATTGGTGA
>CAJJOO010000356.1 GCA_905193395.1 uncultured Porphyromonadaceae bacterium | reverse complement strand
TTCACCGCCTTCCGCCGCACTCCCGAGGGCCGCGAACTCCCCTCTCGCTCTGCCGCAATCCAGGTTCTGGCCCCCTGCGCCCTCCCCGCCGTGGTCAACTTCTCAATTCTCATGCTCATTTTCTCCCAACTCATACAACTCTGATGCGCAAATTCGTCCTCCTTCTGTCAATACTGCTCCTGTCCGCAGCCGCCTTCGCCCGTCCCGCCGGCAAATCTCTCGGAAAACCCGACCTCGATGCCATCCGTACCGCCGTCAACGACGAGAATTCGCCGCGCTACTACCCCCGCCTGCTGCAACTCTTCATGCATAACGACACCACCATGACCGCCGAGGATTTCCAGTATTTCTACTACGGCACCATGTTCCAGGAGGATTATGACCCTTACCGCGCGCCCGTCGACCCCGAGACCGCCAAAAACCTCGCCCCCCTGTTCAACAAGAAGCAGTGGTCGCGCGCCGAACGCAAGCAGATTCTCGACTATGCCGAACGCGCCCTGGCCGACAACCCCGTCAACCTGCGCCAGCTCAACAACCGCATCTTCGTCTATCAGCAGAACGGCAAGGTGGACCTCGCCCGCATCTGGCAGTACAAACTCAATCATCTCCTGCTCGTCATCGCCTCCTCGGGTACCGGACTCGACACCGACAATGCCTGGTGGGTGGTCTATCCCCACGATGAATACGACTTCCTCAACCTCTCCGGCATCACCGCACGCGAGCAGAAATTCGTTCCGCCCTATTTCGACTATATCCTCGTCAACCGCAAGAACGACACCTCGCCGGAAGGCTACTACTTCAACATCAGCGAGATTCTGAAGCAATATTACCTCAAACACCCGTCAGAAGCCCAGGAATGATGTTTTTCAGACGCTTTCTTACCTCTCTGGCGGCCGCCGCACTGGCCCTGGCCGCCGCAGCGATTTCCGTTTCCGACATCCCCGACGTCCATCTCGCCGACAACACACGCTTCGTCTCCGACCCCGCGGGCGTGCTCGACCGGCAGTCAGTAACCGTCCTCGACAGCGCACTCTCGCGCCTGCGCCGCGCCTACACCGTCCAGGGCGCCGTGGTCGTCGCCCCCGGAATTGACGGCGGCGACATCGACGGCTTCGCCAACAGCCTCTTCGACGCCTGGCACCTCGGAGCCGCCGACCGCGACAACGGACTCCTCATTGTCCTCGACCCCGAAAACCGCAAGATCACCATCCGCACCGGCTACGGACTCGAAGGCATCCTCCCCGACGCCGTGTGCAGCCGCATCATCCGCAACGTCATCGTCCCGCAGATGCGTGAAGGCGACTATGCCCGCGGTCTGGCCGACGGCCTTTCCGTAATCTCCGCCATCATCGCCGACCCCGACAACGCCGCGGAAATCGCCTCGGCAATCCCCGACCGCGACCGCGCCGCTTCCTCCGGCGACGAGGACCCGTTCAGAATCTACCTCACCCTCAGCGCACTGCTGGCCGGCCTCATGCTCTTTTACCTGCTGGCGCGCCTCTACACCCTGCGCGGCAAGCCCGATTTCGAGAAATACGCGGCCCTCACCCCCGTCAGGCCCATCTATCTGGTCCTCACTTTCGCCGGTCTCGGCATCCCGGCCGTGGCCTCCGTGCCGCTGGTTCTGCTGCTCTCGCACTGGCGCAACCGCCGGCGCAAGTGCCCCAACTGCGGCACACCGATGGACAAGGTCGACGAGGTCCACGACAACGACTATCTCACTCCCGCCCAGGACCTTGAAGAAAAGGTCGGCTCGGTCGACTACGACGTCTGGCTCTGCCCCTCCTGCGGCGAGACCGACATCTATCCCTTCGTCAATTCCGCCTCCGGCATGGTGGAATGTCCCCAGTGCCACGCCCGCACCGCCCGCCTGGTGCGCGACCGCATCATCTCGCGCCCCACGGCCTCGCGCGAAGGCACCGCCGTCAAGGAATACGAATGTCTCAACTGCCACCACAATTTCGGCAAGCCCTATAAACTCCCGCCCGACAACTCGGCGGCTCTCGCGGCCCTTGGCGCCGCGGCCGTCATCGGTTCTTCGGGCCGCCGCGGAGGCGGTTTCGGCGGCGGAGGCTTCGGCGGTCCCATAGGCGGCTCCTGGGGAGGCGGTTCCACCGGCGGTGGCGGCGCCACCGGTTCCTGGTAAGACCGCGTTTT
>CAJJOO010000355.1 GCA_905193395.1 uncultured Porphyromonadaceae bacterium | reverse complement strand
AATGGATTGATGAAAATATCCGTATTCCCGAAGGATTCAAGGGTAGCGAAAGAGTAATGGTTCAGTTTACCGTTCATCCTGACGGCTCAATCAGCGACGCAACAATTTATAGGCGGCGGAGCCAAAACGAGGCTGTCAATCAAGAGGCACTAAGGCTTGTGAATGCCATGCCTAAATTCCGCGTTAAATATTATACTCCCCAAAAGAAAAACCTCCACTTTACCCTTCCGATAACATTCAAAGAACCGGGCGCGATATTTATAAGAGGAGATGAATGCGAAGGCAATATGCAAAAACAGGATTCGACCTCACATGCCGGCGTAAACGAACCGGTGAGGCTAGTCAATCCGGATATACAACCACACTATTTAAATGGCGGAAGCGATGGTCTTTATAATAACCTATATACCACTATTTTAGAAATCGCGCCTGCAACCGGGGATTCTGTCAAGGGCCGTGCCGCTGTCAGTTTCATTATTTCGAAGGAGGGACAAATAGATCCCGACACAATAGAGGTAATGAGAAACTGGTCAGTACCCGAGGATTATCTAAATGTCGCCATTGAGGCAATCAAAAAATTAGGGAGATTTGAGCCGGGAAAACAGAATGGAACGCCTAAAAGAATGCGATATAACATTTGCGTCCGCTATCCCGTCCCACTTGATATGATAAAATAAATCTGTCAGGTCCGCGCCATTATACGCAGCCTGTTATATTTCTTCAGTTATGTATGCCTTCCGGCCTATTCATATAGTCCTGAACAAATTATGGTTGTGACTTATTTGCTCGAATATATGGAGCAGAATAAGACCGCAGCCTATTTCAGTTTGCTTGCTGACAAAATTATATTCAATCCTGATGAAAAGGGCGTTTGGAATAAGATTAATCGCAATATTCCAAACTCCAAACGTCGCAGAAGTTATCCCGCAGTAAAAGTTGGTCGCCTTGCTGTGAATGAAGATTTTTCCTGTCAAGGTCTTGGGACATTCATACTTGACAACATCAAATATGCATTCTCTAATGTAAAGCGTCTTGGCTGCCGCTTTATCACAGTTGATGCTCTGAAAACTGCTGTGCCTTTTTATGAACGTAACGGCTTTCAGTGTATAACAGAATCAGACAAGGACGATGAAACACGCTTAATGTTCTTCGACCTTAAAAACTTCGAAACAGAATAAGAGACTGTCTAACAAGTTTGGGCAGTCTCTTTCTAATGAAGTTGAGGCTCCGGCCGAACTTCGGCACTGTCAGGCATGTGAATGTGAATCTACACAAACATCTGAATGTACAGCATACACATTACACCGACGACGAGTGCGTATGTGGCGTATTTTTCAAATCCGTGACTGTGGGTTTCCGGTATCATTTCATCGCTTATCACATAAAGCATCGCGCCCCCGGCAAGAGCGGTAATCGTCGGCAGAAGGACGGATGATATATCGCCCAGATAAAAGCCCAGAATAACTCCAAGCACTTCCGTCAATGCCACGGCCATGCTCACGGCAATCACTCTCAAATAACTGACACCTATCATCAGCAACGGCACAACGACTACCATTCCCTCCGGTATGTTCTGCAATGCGATGGTTATGGCGACTGTATATGCATTGCCCATGTCATTTCCATCAAATACGACACCTGCTGCGAGTCCCTCCGGGAATTTATGTATAGCAATAGCCATCACAAATAATAATATCCGGTCGATACTTCTGTTGGCAGTGCAGTGTGACTCTTCTACGCCCGGACAAGAATCAAGACCTGTGAGATGATGCAGATGCGGAGTGATTCTATCAAGGAGAGCAACGAGGGAAACACCCAACGCCACGCCGGTCAGAGGTTGCCACCATCCGCTATGTCCGGCCATGTTCACTGCAGGTATAATGAGACAGACCAGAGAGGCTGTAAGCATCATCCCTGCACAAAAGCCCAGGAATATGTCGTTCCAACGATGAGGAATTCGTCTCACCACCAAGCCGATTGTTGAACCGACCAATGATGCAATGCCGAGACCTAAGGCACATATAAACATTTGTTGAAATACGCTCATGATAAAAGTCGGAATAATTAATTCAGAAACAGGTCACTGCAGGGAGGATGCCGTGAGCATTTATGATGTCTCGCATCCGGTCATTCCCGGAATATGCTGACTGATGTTCAATCATTATTTAAAACAATTTATAAAAGAAATATTT
>CAJJOO010000354.1 GCA_905193395.1 uncultured Porphyromonadaceae bacterium | reverse complement strand
GGCGCTTGATATATGCCTCGACGATTTCGCGGCGGGCGCCGGGACGGGCACCGGAGATGGCGTCGCAGACCTGGACGATGGGAGCGAGCAGTGAAGTCTGTTCCACCTCGTCGTGGTGTGCGCCGATTGCGTTGCAGATTTCGGGTTTTTCCTTGTATTTCTCGGCCAGTTTCATACCCAGCAGTGCGTGTGGCAGTTCGGGTTCCTCGTCGGGCACCTTGCCGATATCGTGGAGAAGGCCGGCGCGGCGGGCTTTCTTGGGGTTGAGGCCGAGTTCCGAAGCCATGACGGCGCAGAGGTTGGCCGTCTCGCGCGAGTGCTGGAGCAGATTCTGTCCGTAACTGGAACGATATTTCATCTTGCCGACCAGACGGATAAGGTCGGGATGCAGACCGTGGATACCGAGGTCAATGGCAGTGCGTTTGCCGGTCTCGATGATTTCTTCCTCGACCTGGCGGCGTACCTTGGCCACGACTTCCTCGATGCGGGCGGGATGGATACGTCCGTCGGCGACGAGTTGATGCAGAGCCAGGCGGGCAATCTCGCGGCGCACGGGATCGAAACCGGAGAGGACAATCGCCTCAGGGGTATCGTCGACGATGATTTCAATGCCGGTCGCAGCCTCAAGAGCGCGGATGTTGCGGCCCTCGCGGCCGATGATGCGGCCCTTGATTTCGTCGGAGTCAATGTGGAACACAGTCACAGAGTTCTCGATGGCGGTCTCGGTGGCCACACGCTGGATTGACTGGACGACGATTCTCTTGGCCTCTTTGTTGGCGGTGAGTTTGGCATCGTCCATAATGTCGTTGATATAGGATGCGGCGGCAGTCTTGGCCTCGTCTTTCAGCGATTCGATGAGTTTTTCACGGGCCTCCTGCGAGGACAGGCCGGAAATGTGTTCCAGTTGTTCCAGGGCCTGGCGGTGCATTTTGTCGAGTTCGGCGATTCGCCCCTCGATAGCGGCGCTCTGTGTTTCAAGTTGCTGGCGCAGATTCTCGTTTTCGTTGCGGGCACGTGCATTTTCGCTCTGTTGCTGGTTCAACTGGAGTTCGCGCTGTTTCTGGCGTGCTTCGGCGGCCTGAACCTTGCTGAGGCGTTGGGTGGCCTGTTTTTCGGCCTCGCCGGTGATTCTGAGGGCCTCCTCACGGCCTTCGAGGGTCTTGTTGCGTTTGAGGTCGTCGGCCTCGCGTTCAGCGTCGGCCAGGATGGTCTTGGCGCGGGTATGGGCCATGCGTTTCTGGGCCATAAGGGTCAGCACCACGGCAATCACAGCCGCTACGACCCCTATCAATATATTTAAGAATATCTGCATTTGTTGGTATTTTGGGGTTAAAAAGATGGTTTATAATTATATAAAAACAAAGACATTCTCACGGCACAGCGGGCCTCTGCCCGGACAGGCCGGGGAAACCGTGAGGAAGTCTCTGAAAAATCAATTGACAGACAAGCGATGCCTGCGCACAGGCGTTCCGGCGCAATGGCGTCAGTCTACCGCCAGAAGGGCCTTGTCGAGTTCGGCCTCGAAATCGTCGAGCAATTTCGACTGTGCGGCCATCACCTCGGACTTGCGGTAATAGAGTTCGGCGAAAGCCAGGGCCACTTTTGCCAGCACGTACTGCGACGGGCGGCCGGGACAATCGGCCTGCATCTTCCGCCACAATTCGTTGACATGAAAGGCCGCCTTGCGGAAAGCGGGCTCTTCTTCAAGAGTGAGGTCGAACACGAACGGTTCCACATCGGCTATCTTTGCTGTAAACTTATGTCTTTTTTCGTCAATCATGTTTCAGAGTCTTCATTTGCGCCTCAGTCCATAATATCGGCTATGGCGCGGTCGATTTCCCTAATCAAACCTGCAATCAATGTCCTGGTCTGTTCCAGTTCGCCGGACGAAGCCCTGACGTTTGATGCCACCGTCAGGTATTCGACCTTTATGCGCAACTGTTCCAGCGCCTCTTCGCGGGCCAGCAATGTTGCCCGCAACTGCGAGATTTCCTCGCGTGCGGCTTCGTAAGACGCTCTGAGCGAGTTGTATTTCTCACACAGTACGCGTGTCTTGTCTTTGACACGCTCGACTTGCGACTGAATGTCCGAGGCCATGTATAGCAAATTTTGACAAAATTATAAATTTTTAGGCGAATATTTATCATTTCCCCCTTACTTTTTTTCACCGCAACCAGATTTTTTGTAAAAAAAGCCGCCGG
>CAJJOO010000353.1 GCA_905193395.1 uncultured Porphyromonadaceae bacterium | reverse complement strand
CTTTCGTCCGCCTTCCGGCGCTCGACACCGCCATGACGCCGGTCGACTCGCTGGCCGTGGCCTTGAAGGTAAATGCCTCGGCCACGCTCTCGCGCCCGGCGCCGGGCTGGCTCAATGTCGCCTTTCCGGCCTACGGCGCCACCCTCCACATCACCGTCACCGAGACTTTCCCCGCAGGAATCGAGGACGTCAAGGACAACCGCATGCAGCGCCTCATGCTCAATTCTTCCGACCTGCCCACCGATTTCGCCGAATTCACCAACCGCGGCGGCTTCGACGTCGTCGTCGCCACCACCGAAGGCTGCGCCACGCCCGTCCAGTTCATCGCCACCGACAATTCGTCCTGCGTGGTCAGCGGCGCCGTCTTTTTCCCCGGATTTTCGGCCGGAACGCCCGCCGACTCGCTGCGCCCTGCCATCGACATGCTACACGCCGACGTGCTGCGTACCGCCGCCTCAATCGCTCCCGTAAAATGACCCTGCAACTTGGCTCGACTCTGATAACCCTCGCGCCCGTCGACACCGCTGCCGCCGACGGCTTCCGCGCCGCCGAGCGCCGCGCCGTGGCCTCGATTCTGGGCTTCGCGCCCGACCACCGGCCCGACGGCGAGCCTTTCTCGGCCGCACGGCCCGGGCTGCACATCTCCGTGAGCCATTGCCGCAGACTGGCCGCCGTGGCCGTCGACCCCGCGCGCAAGACCGGCATCGACATCGAGACCCTGCGCGGAAGCCTCATCCGTGTGGCCCAGCGCTTCCTCTCGCGCTACGAACTTGAATATTACGGCACTTCGCCCGTCCGCCTGCTGCAGGCGTGGACCCTGAAAGAGGCTTTGCTGAAATGTTCCGGACATCTTGGCGCCGACCTGCGCCGCGACGTTATCCTGCCCTGCGGCCCCGGCAAGTCGGCCACCGTCGACGGCCGTCCCTACAATATTATATATAGTGCTCCCATATCGGCCTTCTGCATCGATGCCTGGCTCTCAGCCGTCACCGCCGTGCCGCAGCCTCCGCTTCCTCCCGGGCTATAAAATCGGCCAGTTGCGGCGAGGTAATCGCCGGCACACCCTCGGCCACGATTGTGCCGTCCGGGCGTATTAGGTAATGCGACGGAAACTCACGCAGTCCCAGCGTGGCCGTCAGATAATTATCCAGGTTGTCGTCGGCCGTCACGATATGGATTCCGGCCGGATTGCGCGTGATCACGTTCCGCGCCGCCGAGGCCGGCGACTGCACCCACAACGTCACGAACACCGGTCCATTCCCTGACGCCGCATCCACCACGGCCGCCACACGCGGCAGTTCGTCCAGACAGGGCCGGCACCAGGTGGCGGCGATTTCCAGATATACGGTGCGTCCCGCGAAGTTCTTTGCTATATATTCCAGCGGATTGCCTTTCATCGGCGTTCCGCGGCCTCCCTCGTAGACGGTCATGGTGCCGCTCCCGCGTGCGTCGGCCAATGATATGCGCCGCCCGGCGGCTATGCGATTGCGGAAGCCCGCGTCAGCAAACTGTTCTGCCGGGGCCAAAGGCTGCTCCGACTCATACAGCAGTGCGAAAAGCACGTCGCGCAGGCGGCTCTGCGGCAGTTTTTTCACCGCCTCGGGCGCCTCGGCCACCACATGGCGCAGCATGGGCGCCAGGACGGCAACGGCCATCGTGCATGAATCGCCGTCGAGCATCCCCAATAGCCCGCGCAGCATGGTCCGGCGGGCCTTCGCACTCATGGCATAGGAGGCGTCGGCCGCGGCAGCCACGGTGTTCAGGGACGTCTGCCGCAGCAGCGCCGCGGTTGTGCCGGTGATTCCGTGCAAGGCAAGATAACGCCGCGTCATGACGTCCGTAACGTTCTGGGCCGATTTCACGGCTGCCAGATAGCCCCGTGCGTCGCCGGGAGCCGTGATCAGGGTCGCTGCCAGGCTGTCTACGGCGGGTTCAAGGGCGCCCCAGGCCTCGGCGGCGCGCTGGTTCTTTTCGCCGGCGAAAGTGAAGCCCACGGGCACGGCGGCGCCGTCGATTTCCACGCGCAAAGTGTCGCCCGGCGAGGCGAAGGCCCCGACGGTGGCACGGTCGTAGCATATCGACAGAGTGTGCGGATAGGCCAGCGGCACGCTGACGGTGAAGGCCCCGTCGGCGCCCGCTTCCGCGGCCACGCAGGCCGTCACAGCCGTAGGATCGCATTCGCTGACGGTCAGCGTGTTCGGCCGTCCC
>CAJJOO010000352.1 GCA_905193395.1 uncultured Porphyromonadaceae bacterium | reverse complement strand
CATGAAGCGGCGGTCGTCGTCGCTGACGTTTTTGGTGACGGGGTCGGTATCAGGGCCGAATTCTATTTTGTTTTCTTGATTTTCAGTCATGTTCATTGCATTTTATTCAGACATTCACATTAATAAAAACGTGGATGCAGGCTGGTGGGTTCAGAAAAATTGTGTTGCGTGGTGGCTCAGTCGTCGCAGGTGGTGACAATCATGTGCCGCGAGGCTCCACATTCGGTCACAGTATGGTCCACAATCAGGTGTCTGTTGGCCATGGTGGCTATGGTAGTCATTTCGTGAGAGACCAGGAGGATGGTGCAGGTGGGTGCCAGGGCGGCGATGAGACGGTAGATATGGCTCTCGAAATGTTTGTCGACGTAACTCAGCGGCTCGTCCAGTACCAGGACGTGTGGCGATGCCACGATGGCGCGGCCCAGCAGGGTTCGCTGCAACTGGCCACCGGAGAGGCGACCGATTGGCCTGTCGGCCAGGTCGGTGAGTTCGACGTGGCGCAGGGCGCGTTCCACCATCTCGCGGCGCGTCTTGGCGTCGATGCCGCCGATTCCCTGGAGGCCGGAGGCAATGACCTCGGCCACGGTCACGGGAAAATGTGCGTCGACATTGTTCTTCTGCGGAAGGTAGCCTATGGCCGGGCGGCCGCCGACAAAATGTACCGTACCCGAGGTGGGCTGCAGCAGGCCGAGGATAAGACGCAGCATGGTTGTCTTTCCGCCGCCGTTCGGACCTGTAATGGCCACGAAGTCGCCGTGATTCACCACGAGATTCACGTTGTCGAGAACGGTGCGGTCGTCGCGTCGGAATGTGACGTCGCACATTTCGATGAGCGGCTTGTCGGTGACATTGAGTTTCACCTCGACCGGCTCGGGATGGTGGCAGCAGGTGCCGTAATGGGGGTCAATTTCCGGTAAGTGCATCGACAACGTTGTTCAGTTCCTGTTCCCATTCGTAACTTACGGGATTAAAAGGAACCATTTTGGAATTGAGGCTGCGGTTTATTGACTCTACCTGGCGGGTGTCGGAGACTCTCTGATAGAAGAATGTGGATACGTTTTCCTCGCGGGCATTGTCGATGACTTCTTTCAGGGCGTTGATTGCCAGTTCTTTGTTGTCCGGGGAAACTGCAATCTGTTCAAGACCGTAGTCGCGCGAGAAGTAACTGAGCGAGGGGTGCCATACCAGGAACGGACGCGAGGCCACGGGTGCGAGGCGGGCGGCAAAGGCCTTGTCGAGGGAATCGAGGTGGGCGTCGAGGCGGCGGTATCGGCTGTTGTATTCCTCAGCATTGTCCGGATCGATGGTCTCGAGCGTGGTGGTCATGGTTCGGGAAATCTGGCGCATGTTGCGGACTGAGGTCCAGAAATGGGGATCGGAAGTATCGGCGCTGTCGACCTCCTCGCCGAGGAATTCGTTGTGATGATGGTCGTGTGTGCCGTAAATAGGGGTGATGCCCACGGCGGTCTCGATGATGCGGACATCATCGGGGGCGCTCAGAGCCAGGTCTTTCTCGAAGGGAAGCGAACCGATTGTGAAATAAGCCGCGCTTTTTTCGATGTCGCGGCGCATATCCAGTGTGGGTTCGAAAATTTCCGGGTTGTCGCCGCCGGGCATCAGGGTGGTCACCTTGAAGTGGTCGCCGACGAGTTGTTCGAGTATGTATCGCTGCGGCTCGATGCTCACCACCAGGACGGGGGTGTCATCGGCCGGTTTGCTGCATGAATAAAGCCCTGCGGCCATAACGGCCAGGCAGCCTGAAAAAGTCTTGATGTTCATTGACTTTACGTGGAAAAATGATTGTTCATTATTTCGCCGCAAAGTTACAAAATATTTGCAAATCCACCACATTTTATTTACAATTTTTGTTCGTCCGCCTTTTGCAGCGTCTGTGGAGGCGATTGCGGTCTGAAAATGGCAGACGAAACGAACTTTACGTGGACTCCGGGTGTTATTTTTAGCGATAGTTATAAAAACAATCCGATCATGGCAACAAAAAGCATCAAAGGCACGCAGACCGAGAAAAATCTGGTGACTGCCTATCTGGCCGAATCGACGGCCTATACACGTTACACATATTACGCCCAGCAGGCCGACAAGGAGAATTATTTCCCTATCGGTGTGGCTTTCCGCGATACGGCCGAAAATGAGTTGCACCACTCGAAGGTGTTCTTCAAGTTCCTTGAAGGCGGCAAGGTTTCGGTTCCCATGA
>CAJJOO010000351.1 GCA_905193395.1 uncultured Porphyromonadaceae bacterium | reverse complement strand
CAGTTGAGCTAGCGAGCCGGTTTTGCTTCGTTTTGCGGTTGCAAATTTACGCTGATTTTTTGAATCTGCAAAATATTTTTTTAATTATTTCATTTTTTGTTTTTCAAGAGTCTGATTATCAGTGGTAAGGCTTCGCGGGCGGCGGAGGCGAGTTTGCCGGCGCGGGTGGCTCCGGCAGCGGCGTCGGCGGTGAAAACGTGGGGGTAGGGCAGCGTGCCGCGGCGCGTTCCGGCGATGATGACGGCCGGAATTCCGTGCCGGCGGGCGCGGCGGCAGAGGATGTCGACGGTTTTGCCGCCGGTTGTCTGGCGGTCGACGCATCCTTCGCCGGTAATGAGCAGCGAGACGGAGTCCCAGTCGATTCTGTCGGCGGCAAGTTCCGCGCCGGCGCCGGCCTGTGAATGCAGCACGGAGCAGAGCGCAAAGCCGATGCCGCCACCTGCGCCGTCGAAAGGCGAGCGATCGGGGAAGAGGGAACTGAATGAATCAAGAGCGGACCGGAACAGCGAGAGGTCTTCCCCCGGGAGTGCTTTCTGGGCGACGAAATCGAGAGCCGACAGCGGGGGCGAGGTGAGCGAGGCGCGCACGTCGCAGACGGCGGTCAGGGAAGCGGGGACGGTGGTTCCGGAAAGGTCGGCCGTGGCTACGCGGCCGAGTGTTGCCGGGCAGATGTCACCCGAAATGGCGTTTCCGGCGTCGTCGAAGAAGCGTGCGCCGAGGGCGGCCAACATACCGGCGCCGGCGTCGCAGCATTGTGTGCCACCGACGGCCACAAAGAGCCTGCCACGGCAGATGCCGGCGGCATGGGCGATTGCCCGGCCCAGCGCCCGCGAGGACCTGCGGGCCAGTGGCATGTCGGCCGGGTAGCAACCCTGGCCTACGACCTGCGATGAAACCACGCAGACGTCCGGCGATGCGGCGTCGGTCCACACTCCGGCGAATGGCGTGGCCAGTGGCGCGCGGAGGATGATTATCTGCGAGTCCTCGCCGCCGTCGGCCACGGGATGGCAGAGCACGGGGAGGCCGACGGCCGGGGAAATGACGCCGGCGATGATGCCGGCGGCTTCGGCGGCGGTGAATGTGCCTTTAAATTTGTCGGGGGCAATCAGAATCATGTACAAAGGTAAGGAATTTACGCGGGAATGCAGACGGCCATTCATCCCTTTTATGCTTTTTTTTGTTAGAAAAAATAGTTATCTTCGCACATTATTTCATAAACACCGGAACGAGATGAAACTTCGCCACATATTTGCGGGAGCGCTGATGGCCATGATGATGGCTGCACCCGCAGCGCAGGCCGAGCGCCTGGTGATACTGCACACCAACGACACCCATTCGCAGATTGACCCCGACGATGCCACCGGACTTGGCGGCATAGGCCGGCGCAAGGTGCTGATTGACAGCGTGCGCCAAGCCGAGCCGAACGTGCTGCTGGTGGATGCTGGCGATGCCGTGCAGGGCACACTTTATTTCAATCTCTACGGCGGAAAGGTGGAGCAGGAACTGATGAACGCCCTGGACTACGACTTTCGCATCCTGGGCAACCATGAGTTTGACAACGGCGTGGATTCGCTGGCGGCTGTCCTGCGGCATGCCGCGGGTACCTTCCTGTCAACCAACTATGAACTGAGCAAGACGCCGCTGTCGCCGATGTTCCGGAAATATGACGTGCGTGAGGTGGGTGACCGCCGCATCGGCTTCATAGCCATAAACCTGAAGCCCGAAGGCATGATTTCGGAGGGAAATTATGACGGTGTGGAATACCTCGACGCCATCGAGGCAGCGAATTCCGCGGCGTGGTGGCTGAAACACGTTGAGCGTTGCGACCTGGTGGTGGCCATTACACATATCGGCTACAACCCTATGACGCCTCCCGGCGACGTGATGCTGGCCGAAAACTCGCGTGACATTGACATCATCATCGGCGGCCATTCGCACGACGTGATTTCTTCCGACAGTTCCGACAAGCCCTGCCGAATAAAGAATCTGGACGGCAAGGAAGTGCTGGTGACCCAGACTGGCAAAGCCGGACGATTCCTGGGTCAGATAAATATAGACTTGGACAGCCTTACCGACGATTACCGCCTGCTGCGCGTCGACAGCCGCCTGGACAGCCGTGTGCCCCAAAGCATCAAGGATATGATTGCGCCATACCGCGCCGGCGTCGATTCGCTGATGACGCGCACACCCGTGGGCCGCACCAAACGTGTCCTGGCACAGGACA
>CAJJOO010000350.1 GCA_905193395.1 uncultured Porphyromonadaceae bacterium | reverse complement strand
TCGACGTCGGAGGGTATTACGAGGGGTGGTTGTGTCATTTTTTCGCTTTGTAAATAAGGATGGAACAGTTTTCGGGGCGGAAGGTGCGGCGGCTGAAGGCGAGGATGTCGCCGGTCGTGACGGCACGGTAGGCCGCCACCTCGCCGTTGATGAGCGGCAGGTCGCCCAGCATCTCGTAGAAGCCCAGGTTCATCGCCTTGTTCATCACGTTCAACTCGCCGAAGAGCGTGTTAGCCTCGAACTTGTTTTTGACCTTCTCGACCTCGTAGTCCGATGCCGGGACGCTCTGCAATGCCTCGATTTCGGCACGGAAAGCCGCTTCGGCCTGTTCGGGAGTGGTATCCGGCAGCAGTTGCCCCGTAAAGACGAACAACCCCGGGTCGACGTCGCCCGAAATGTAGGCGTTGACCGAGGCCAGCAGGCGCTGTTCCTGCACCAGGTGTTTGTAGAGACGCGACGAGTCGCCGCCCGACAGGAGGTCGGAGACCAGGTCGGCGGTATAGAAATCCTGCGAGGTGCGGCCGCCCATGTGGAATGCCAGCGACAGGGTCGTGGCGGGCACGTCGCGTTCGACCGTCTCCCGGCGGGGCGCCTCCTGCTGCGGTTCCCGGGGGATGGGCTGAGGAGTCACGGTGCGGTCGGCGAGCGGGGCGAACCATTTTTCGGCAAGGTCGAGCATGCGCTCCTCGTCGAAGTCGGCCGAGACGGACAGGATGGCGTTCGAAGGGTGGTAGTGGGTGCGGTAGAAGGCCTGTACGTCGTCGAGTGTCGCTCCGGCGATGTGGTCGGGCGTGAGCCCGATGGTCGCCCAGCGGTAGGGGTGGACTTTGTAGGCCAGTGCCCGCAGCAGCATCGGCTGGTCGCCGTAGGGCTGGTTGAGGTATCGCTGGCGGAACTCCTCGATCACCACGCGTTTCTCCGCCTCGAGTTTTTCGGGGGTGATGTCCAGCCCCTCCATGCGGTCGCTTTCGAGCCACAGTGCGGTCTCGATGTTGTCCTTCGGGAGGGTGATGTAGAAATCCGTATAGTCGTTGTTGGTGAAGGCGTTGTTGTCGCCGCAGGCCATCTGCACGGGCAGGTCGAAATTCGGGATTTCGCGCGTGCCGCGGAACATCAGGTGTTCGAACAGATGGGCGAAACCCGTGCGCGCGGGGTTCTCGTTGCGCGCCCCGACCTTATATAATATGTTTACTGCGGCGAGTTTCGAAGCCTTATCCCGGTTGACGACGACCGTCAGGCCGTTCGCCAGTGTTCTCTTCTTGTATTCGATCATGGATGCAAAGATAGTAAAAAAGCAGCGGCAGGAAAATTTAGTGACGCCTCATTTGAAGATGGATTCGAAGACTATGAAGTTTGGGGATTGGAATCCATTACCCTGCCGCTGCGTGTGGAAAACGCTTCGGCAGAAAACGGGAAGAGTGGTGCCGAACCTGTGGCCCATGGCTCTGGTCAGCCTCTATCCCACAAATCACAGCACGCACCCTTCTGGGTACGATCTGTATTGTGGGATAACAAAAAATTTACCAGATTTTAGGGCCCCAATACTATCGTTTATACACGATGATATGTAAAGAACGAATTATGGAACAAAATTAGGAAAAAAATCCCGATTTGCAATCGCCGCGCCCGAACAACCTATTTATCGGCCTTTATTTCCCAGTGTTTCGCCGCGTAAAATTTGTTGACGGCCAAAAAATTATCTGTTTTCTCAACCGCCAATGTGCCTGTGAAAAAATTCCGCAGCTTTTTCCGGCCCGGGATTTGCCTTGCCGGCAGGGGTGGCGCTCCGGCCCCGTGCACGCACAGCCCGGACTGTGCCCGCGAGGGCGTGGCAGGTAATCCGCTATCGGATAATAAGTTCGGCAAGTCGGTGATTATCCGCGAGTTCGCTGTTAAATAAATAACAACCCCGTTGTTATTCCAATAACATCCTGCGTAGTGAAAAAACCGGATGATTTGTCAGAAAATCGGACTGATTTTTCCGCCGGAATTGTTATCTTTGCAACGCATTTTGTCCCGAATCCAGGAAAAACACACAATATCATCTAAAATTTCAACAAAATGGCAGAAAAGAAATTTATCACTTGTGATGGTAACTACGCTGCGGCACATGTTGCATACATGTTCTCGGAAGTTGCGGCGATTTACCCCATCACGCCCTCCTCGACCATGGCCGAGCTCGTGGACGAGTGGGCCGCACAAGGTCGTAAAAATATTTTCGGCGAAACGG
>CAJJOO010000349.1 GCA_905193395.1 uncultured Porphyromonadaceae bacterium | reverse complement strand
ATTTCCGATTATGGCCACGTCGACGGCATTGAAGGACTGCTGCAGTATGCCGCTTGCCATCAACGGGAGCGAGAAAATGAAGATTTTCCACCCCATCGGGCCGTGAAGCATGTCCACTCCCGCGCCTGTTTTCGATTTGTCAGCCATAATTACTGTGCAAAGTTACGAAAAATATCCGTTGGCGGTTTGAAAGAACGCGTCAATGCCGCGTGGAAGGGGGAGGCGGCGTCAGAGGCCGAGGGCCATGGCGAGGTTCTGCAGCGTGGGGTCCTTGAGGACAACGCGGCCGTCAGGGTCGATGAGATAGAAGGTGGGTGTGGCGCGTATCAGATAGAGTTCGTCGCTGTCCACGACGCCTGTGTCGCGTCCCACGCGCCATCCGGCGGGCATGGTGGCGGCATGTTCACGCCACTCGGCGGAATCGTCGCCGGCAAAAACGGCCATGACGGTTATGGCGCCGTCGGCAACGGCCCGGTTCAGCATTTCCGATGCCGCGAGGAAGCGGATTGCGCGGTGGCAGTCCTCGCAGTCGGGTTCGTAAAATATCAGCAGCGTGCCGCCGCCGGTGGATGTATCGGGCACCGCGAAGCGCGAGCCGTCGGGGGCAAGGGCGGTGAAGGCCGGTGCCATGGTTCCCGGCGAATTTTTCAGAATATCGTCGCGCAGGCCTTCCAGGGCCGGGTCGGGTTCGGAGGAGCGGCGCAGGGCGTGCTCCACGAAGGGAAGATAGAACATCTCGTCGTGCATAGGCGAGGCGGCCTCGTAAAGGTATTTGCGGGCCAGGAAATGAATCAGGTCGAGTGCCGGGGCGGAGACGGCTGCGGAATCGAGGAGAGCGTCGACGCCCTGTGCGCGGCATGTGGCCGAGGCATAGGGCATCAGCGAGATATAGTCGGCCATGGTCTGCTCGACGAAGGCTGTGTCGGTGGCACGCGGGTCGCTGCGGAAATCGAAGTTATCCCAGTAGTGTACCACGGCCCAGTCGGCGCGTTGGTCCGGCGTCGTAAGCGAATCGGGCACGGGCGGGCAGAAGGTCTCCGCGGCGGCGGAATCGGCCGTGGAGGCATTTGCAGCGTTCCCGGAGGCGTTTCCTCCGCAGGCCGCGGCAAGGCACAGCAGGCACGCGGCGATGCCCGGAATCAGCAGAGATGAGAATCTGATTGGAATCATTGAACGTCTCGCACGCAGCGGATGGCAAATGCCGTATTGGAAGAAGAGATATTGATGTTGTCACTTATCTGCGTACCTCCGCCGTCGCTATTTCGTATACAGAGGGAGTGACGCTGTGTGCCGAGGACTACATTATTGGCAGCGACGGGGTCATGGCCCATGGCATAGCCGTTTTTGGCAAAGTATGCGAACGAGGACGAGATGTAATATGTGCCCTTCGATTCAGTGTTGTTATGCAGGTTCAGCACACCCAGGATGGTAAGTTCCTTCTGGTTTGGCACGCGCCAGCCGGTCTGGCCGTTGACGTTCAGGTAGTCGCAGGGGTTGTTCTCTTGCAGGAATGTAGCCCAGTCGGCGATATTCGATTCAAGTCCCAGTTCATAAATTGTCTTGACCGAAGTAGAGAACTCGAAGGCACGGTATGCACGGTTGTAGCGCTGGTCGGTGATGATATGAGGTTCGATGTTGTTGTAGAACGCCTCGGAGCGTACCGAATTGGCCTGGAAGCGCGTCATGTCGATGATGTTTGTGCCTGTGCGGCGATAGAAGGCAGGACTCACGGGAGTGGTCTCGGGTATCTCGCTGAGGTTGGTGCCGAGTTGTCGTACGCAGCGCACATGCCAGGGGGCCTGTGAACGGTATTGACCCCATTCGGAGGTAGACGTACCTTCCATTCCCCAGATTACACGGCCGTTGGAGGTATAGAGCAGGTAGCGGCTGTTGTAGGCGTTATTACCGGTGTCAAAGGTCATCATGTCGCCGGCGCCGACATAGTCCATAAGGGGAGTAATCAGCGACTGACGTCCGAGGATGATGCGGACGGCCTGGATTTGGGAGGGAATGAACCAGCGGATTTCGTCGCGGCTGATTCTGCCGTCGCCGTCCAGATCGCGGTTGCGGTTCATGCAGGCCGAAAGCGCCTCGATATAATAGGGGCTGCTGCTTTGGTCCGGGTAGACGGCCTCCTTGTTGTAGGTTGAGACCATGCGGCCGCTGTCGAAAGACGACTGGGTAGTTGTCCGGGTATTGGGGACAGTGAGGACGTTCTCCGTGGCCGTATGTGCCGGGGCGGTATAGCCCTGGAC
>CAJJOO010000348.1 GCA_905193395.1 uncultured Porphyromonadaceae bacterium | reverse complement strand
GGAGCATCATGTCAAGCCATATGCGCGTGGCTCGGCCATTACCTTCCATGAACGGATGGGCAATATTCATCTCAACATATTTGGCAATAATTTCGTCGAATGTTGTTTCCGGCATTTTTTCTATTGCTTCAAGAGCCGGGACAAGATAGAGTGCATTGGCAAAACGAAATCCTCCTTTCGATATATTGAGTTTGCGAATCTCTCCGGCAAATGGATATAGCCTGTCAAACAATGCACGATGAATTGCCTGAAGTCCGGCGGTAGTGCCGACTTCGATGCCATAAACTTTACCCGATGAAAAGAGCGCTTTGGCCTTTTCGATACTTAGTCGGTCAATCTCGTTTTGTGTCATTCCATTTAGAAAAGAAGGCAGGGATTTCATCAATTTGAAATCCCTGCCTTGATAAAACTTCTTATTTCAGATTAAGGGATTAATCTTCAATGGCAGCCTGCGCCGCGGCGACGCGGGCAATGGGTACGCGGAAGGGCGAGCAACTTACGTAGTTCATGCCGAGTTTAGCGCAGAACTTAACGGAAGAGGGTTCGCCGCCGTGTTCGCCGCAGATGCCGACTTTGAGGTCGGGACGGGTGGAACGGCCTTTCTTGACGCCCATTTCGACGAGTTGGCCTACGCCTTCCTGGTCGAGGACTTCGAAGGGATCTACCTTGATGATGCCGTGTTCCTTATAGAATTTGAGGAACTTGGGAGCGTCGTCGCGGGAGAATCCGAATGTCATCTGGGTGAGGTCGTTGGTACCGAACGAGAAGAATTCGGCAACGGAGGCAATCTTGTCGGCGATGAGGGCTGCGCGGGGCACTTCGATCATGGTGCCGACGAGGTAGGGCAGGGATGTGCCTTGTTCGTCGAATACCTTGGCAGCGGTCTCGTTGATTACGTTGGCCTGGTGCTGGATTTCTTTGAGCGAACCTACCAGAGGTATCATGATTTCGGGGTGAACGTCGATGCCGCGTGCCTTGACGGCGAGGGCGGCTTCGATGATTGCGCGGGTCTGCATCTCGGTGATTTCGGGATAGGTGATACCGAGGCGGCAGCCGCGGTGACCGAGCATGGGGTTGAATTCCTCGAGTGCGTCGACCTTGGCTTTTACTTCGGCCAGGGTGATGCCCATTTCGTCGGCGAGTTCTTTCTGGGTGGCTGTCTGGTGGGGTACGAATTCATGCAACGGGGGATCGAGCAGGCGGATTGTCACGCCGAAGCCGTCCATAGCCTCGAAGATGCCTTCGAAGTCGCCGCGCTGCATGGGGAGCAGTTTGGCAAGGGCGATACGGCGGCCTTCGACGTCGGAGGCAAGAATCATTTCGCGTACGGCCTTGATGCGGTCGCCTTCGAAGAACATGTGTTCGGTACGGCACAGACCGATACCCTGGGCGCCGAAGTTGCGGGCCTGACGGGCGTCGCGGGGGGTATCGGCGTTGGTGCGGACGAGTGTCTTGGTGAATTTGGCTGCGAGGTTCATGATTGCGCCGAAGTCGCCGCCGAGTTCGGGTTCGGTGGTGGGCACCTGACCGTCGTAAACGTCGCCGGTGGAGCCGTTGAGCGAAATCCAGTCGCCTTCGTTATAGGTCTTGCCACCCATCACGACGGTCTTGGCCTTGTAGTCGACAACGATTTCACCTGCGCCTGATACGCAGCATTTGCCCATACCGCGGGCAACCACAGCGGCGTGCGATGTCATGCCGCCGCGCATTGTGAGGATACCCTGGGCCACGGCCATACCGCGGAGGTCTTCGGGCGATGTCTCGATACGGACGAGGACGACTTTGCGTTTCTTCTCGGCCCATGTTTCGGCGTCTTCTGCCGAGAACACAATCTGGCCGGCGGCAGCGCCGGGAGATGCGGGCAGACCCTTGGCAACGACGGTTGCGCGTTTCAGAGCGCTCTTGTCGAACACGGGGTGGAGGAGTTCGTCGAGTTTCTGGGGTTCCATGCGCAGCAGGGCGGTCTTTTCGTCAATCTTGCCGTCGCGCAGCAGGTCCATGGCGATTTTCACCATAGCGGCGCCGGTGCGCTTGCCGTTGCGGGTCTGGAGCATCCACAGTTTGCCGTTCTGGATGGTGAATTCCATATCCTGCATGTCGCGGTAGTAGTCTTCGAGGCGGTCGGCGATGGCGAAGAGTTCGTTGGCGCAGTCGGGCATGGATTCCTCGAGCGAGGGGTACTTTGCCTTGCGTTCTTCTTCGGAGATACCCTGGAGGGCAGACCAGCGGCGCGAACCTTCGATTGTGATCTGCTGGGGTGTGCGGATGC
>CAJJOO010000347.1 GCA_905193395.1 uncultured Porphyromonadaceae bacterium | reverse complement strand
CGCCCTCTACGTCGACGAAGCAACCGTCGACAATGAAATGCCCGACATCTACGTAGGATACCAGATTAAAAACGGCGCCTCAAACGCATACGTTCTCTACGGCTCGTTCGGCATCTCGTCCCTCTGGAGCAAGCCCGGCTGCAAGGGTCTCAACTTCCACTACCGCCAGAACGACGAGGACCAGATCCTCAAAATCGAGAAAAAATAACTCACCCTGAAAACACACACTTAAAAAATGGACAACAAGAAAGAACTTAAAATCGAACTCACTCCCGAAGTGGCCACCGGCCAGTACAGCAACCTTGCCGTAATCGCTCATTCGGCCCAGGAATTCTACGTAGACTTCGTTTCCGTAGCCCCCAACATGCCCCAGGCCAAGGTCATCAGCCGCATCATCATGACCCCTGAAAACGCCAAGAACCTGCTCTTCGCCCTCCGCGACAACGTGACCAAATACGAACAGACCTTCGGCGAAATCCAGCGCAAAATGCCCAAAGGCCAGAACAACGGCGAACTGCCCAACCCTTTCCAGGCCTGA
This sequence comes from uncultured Porphyromonadaceae bacterium, assembly GCA_905193395.1. GTDB lineage: Bacteria > Bacteroidota > Bacteroidia > Bacteroidales > Muribaculaceae > CAG-873. The sequence goes on along the minus strand of CAJJOO010000347.1, from coordinate 1,758 downwards.
TTAACCCGAAATAACTCCAATCAATAAATTCACAGCCATGCGCCCGAACAATCTTGTAATCTACAACTCGATGAGCCGCAACAAAGAGACATTCGTCCCCGTCCACGAAGGCCGGGTAGGCATGTACGTCTGCGGCCCGACGGTCTACGGCGACGGCCATCTGGGCCACGCCAGGCCGGCTATCACTTTCGACATCCTTTTCAGGTACCTGACTTATCTGGGATACAAGGTGCGCTACGTGCGCAACATCACCGATGTCGGGCACCTCGAACACGATGCCGACGAGGGCGAGGACAAGATTGCAAAGAAAGCACGGCTTGAACAACTCGAACCCATGGAAGTGGTGCAGCACTATCTGACGCGCTACCATCACGCTATGGAGCGCCTCAATGTGCTGCCGCCTTCCATCGAGCCTCACGCTTCCGGACACATCATCGAGCAGATTGAATACATCCGGGCCATCCTTGACGCCGGTTACGCCTACGTAAGCGATGGTTCCGTATACTTCGACGTACCAAAGTTCAACCGCGACCACGGATACGGAAAACTCTCCGGCCGCAACATCGACGAACTCCTTTCGGCCACACGCGAACTCGACGGACAGTCCGAAAAACGCAATCCCGCCGACTTCGCTCTCTGGAAAAAAGCCGCCCCCGAGCACATCATGCACTGGCCCTCGCCCTGGAGCGAAGGCTTCCCCGGATGGCACCTCGAATGTTCCACCATGGGCGAGAAATACCTCGGCACGCCCTTCGACATCCACGGCGGAGGCATGGACCTCAAATTCCCCCACCACGAGTGCGAAATCGCACAGTCCGTGGCACATAACGGGCATGAATCGGTCCGCTACTGGATGCACAACAACATGATCACAATCAACGGACAGAAAATGGGCAAGTCCCTGAACAACTTCATCACCCTCGATGAATTCTTCACCGGTTCGCATCCCCTGCTGGAACAGGCCTATTCGCCCATGACAATCCGTTTCTTCATCCTCCAGGCCCACTACCGCGGCACCGTCGACTTCTCCAACGCCGCCCTCAAGGGTGCCGAGACCGCCCTCGGACGCCTCAACGACAGTTACCGCCGCCTGGCCGAACTCAAGCCTTCCGACAAATCCACCGTCGACGTATCCACCCTCGAAAGCCGCTGCGCCGAGGCAATGGACGACGACCTCAACACCCCCGTGGTCATCGCCACCCTTTTCGACGCCGCCCGAATCATCAACCAGATTCACGACGGCACCGCGACAGCCACCGCCGAAGACATCGAGACACTGCGCCGCGTCATGGACGACTATTTCGTCACCATCCTCGGCATCGTGCCCGAAGGCGCTGCATCCGGCACCGACACCAAGCCCTTTGAAGGCGCCGTCGACATGCTCCTGGAAATCCGCAGCCAGGCCAAGCGCAACAAGGACTGGACCACTTCCGACCATATCCGCGACCGCCTCGCCGCACTCGGATTCAGCGTCAAGGACACCAAGGACGGCGGCTGGGAATGGAGCCTGAAATAAATTCCGAAGCCCGCACGCTGGCCCTCGACATCCTCGAACGTCTGCCCTACGAGCCCAACTACCAGCAGATGCAGGTGGCTATGGCTCTGGCACGGTTCATCACCCGCCACGACCCCACTTCCACCGACCGCGTTTTCATCCTCAACGGATATGCCGGCACGGGCAAGACCACCCTCACCGGGGCGTTGGTCAAGGCCCTTGCCGCCCGAAAGACAGAAACTGTGCTGCTCGCCCCCACCGGG
>CAJJOO010000346.1 GCA_905193395.1 uncultured Porphyromonadaceae bacterium | reverse complement strand
CGCAGAGCAGGTCTGGCTGCTGTGGCTTCTGCCGCTGCCCGCCTGGGTGCCCCAGACTGTGTGTGCCGTAACCGTCATAGGGCTGCGTGTGGCCGCCGTGGCCTATGGCTGGTCGCTCCCCATACTGAAAGTTGAAACCGACGATTTGCCCCGACTGCCCAAATGAACCGCCGCCGCGTTGAAATACTCAGATTCGTGAAGTACTGTCTGGTGGGTTGTCTCAACACACTGGTGACGCTGGGCGTCATTTTCCTCACCAAGTCCATAATGGGCATCAATCCCTTTGTGTGCAATGCTTTGGGCTATGTTGCCGGCGTGGTGAACTCCTTTCTGTGGAACCGCCGCTGGGTGTTCCATTCCGACGGCAGTTACAGCCGCGAGGCCCTGAAATTCGCCGTCGGTTTCGGCATCTGCTACGCATTGCAGTTTGCCGCCGTCTATGCGCTGACCACCTCGCCCTTCGGACGCTGGGAATTCGACCTGGGCTGGTTTGTCCTTTCGGGCTACGGCGTGGCCACACTGCTGGGAAACATACTGTACACCCTGGCGAATTTCATCTACAACCGCCTGGTCACCTTCCGCTGAGTGGCCGTACACCCTGCCACACACATCGTTAACTAAAATATGTTAATTCGACGGCGGGGCGAAGATTTTTTCGTAAGTTTGTGTTTACTAAGCAAACCAAAATCCAAATAAATATGGCAAAGAAAACCCCGGCACCGGCATCGCAGCCGGCCAAAACCCGCAAACGCGCACCTCGGGTGCTCCCCATACTCAAAAACGATCCCTGGCTTGAGCCTTTCGCCGACGCTATCAACGGACGCCACGCCGACGCCATCAATGTCGAGAAACGCCTCACGCGCCAGTCGGGCAACCTGGTCGACTTTGCCAACGCCCACCGCTATTTCGGTCTTCACCGCGAGGCTTCGGGCGAATGGGTGTTCCGCGAATGGGCGCCGAACGCCACTGCCATCACCCTCACCGGCGATTTTTCCGACTGGAAGAAACAGCCCGCCTACGCTCTGAAAAACATCGGCGGCGGCGTGTGGGAAGGCCGTTTCGCCCCGGACGCCATGGCCCACGGCCAGTTGTTCAAGATGCTGGTTGAATGGAACGGAGGCGGCGGCGAGCGCATCCCCGCCTATGCCACACGTGTGGTGCAGGACCCCCAGACCCACATCTTCTCGGCTCAGGTATGGGACCCCGCCACGCCCTACCGCTGGCGTGTGTCCGAATTCGTGCCCGACACACGCCCCCTGCTGATATACGAATGCCACATAGGCATGGCCCAGGAAAAGGAAGGCGTCGGCACCTACGAGGAATTCCGCACCAACGTGCTGCCGCGCATTGTGCGCGACGGCTACAACGCCATCCAGATCATGGCAATCCAGGAACACCCCTATTACGGCTCCTTCGGCTATCATGTGAGCAACTTCTTTGCCGCTTCCAGCCGTTTCGGCACCCCCGAGGACCTGAAAGCCCTTATCGACGATGCCCACGCCGCCGGAGTCGCCGTAATCATGGATATAGTCCACTCCCACGCCGTGAAGAACGAGAACGAAGGCCTGGGACGCCTCGACGGCTCCTACGACCTCTATTTCTACGGCGACGGACGCCGCGAGCACCCCGCCTGGGACTCGCTGTGCTTCGACTACGGCAAGGACGAGGTGCTCCACTTCCTGCTCTCCAACTGCAAATACTGGCTCGAGGAATACCGCTTCGACGGCTTCCGTTTCGACGGCGTTACCTCGATGCTCTACTACAACCACGGCCTCGGGCAGGCCTTCGGCGGCTACGGCGACTATTACAACGGCGGCCAGGACACCAACGCCATCACCTATCTGACCCTGGCCAACAAACTGATTCACCAGGTCAACCCCCACGCCATCACCATCGCCGAGGAAATGAGCGGCATGCCCGGCCTGGCGCTGCCATTCAAGGACGGCGGCATCGGATTCGACTACCGCATGGCCATGGGCATTCCCGACTACTGGATCAAGACACTCAAGGAGAAGAAGGACGAGGACTGGCATCCCACCTCCATTTTCTGGGAACTCACCAACCGCCGCGCCGACGAAAAGACCATCTCGTACGTCGAGAGCCACGACCAGGCCCTCGTCGGCGACAAGACTGTGATTTTCCGCCTCATAGACAAGGAGATGTACTGGCACATGACCGTCGGCGACACCGACATGACCGTGGCCCGCGGCATCGCCCTGCACAAGATGATCCGTCTTGTCACGATAGCCTCGATCAACGGCGGCTACCTCAACTTCATGGGCAACGAGTTCGGCCATCCCGAGTGGA
>CAJJOO010000345.1 GCA_905193395.1 uncultured Porphyromonadaceae bacterium | reverse complement strand
CGATTCCGCCATCCGGGCGCGGTGCAAAGTTAGTCATTTTTTTTGTTCCGAGGGGGCCGTTTTTCGGTTTTTTGTCGTATTTTTGTGGAAAAATATCCCAATGGAGCCATCGGAAAAGGAGCCTTTGATAGGCAAGACACTTGATGAATTGCGGGCTGTCGTTGCGTCGGCAGGCCTCAAACCTTTTGCTGCCAAACAGATGGCTGCCTGGCTGTATGCGCGCCGGGCCACGGATTTCGACCAGATGACGGACCTCTCGAAGGCTGCCCGCGTCCGCCTGGCGGAGCGCTATACGGTGGGCCGCGAGGGTCCGCGGAAGGCTGCGCGCAGTGCCGACGGCACGGTGAAGTATCTTTTTGCCGGTGCGGCGGGGCGCGATGTCGAGGCGGTCTTTATTCCCGACCGCGACCGGGCCACGCTGTGTGTGTCGTCGCAGGCGGGCTGCCGCATGGGTTGCACGTTCTGTGCTACGGGCCGCGGAGGCCTGGCGGGCAATCTGACCGCCGCCGGGATCATGAACCAGATTCTTTCGGTGCCGGGGTCTGAGGACCTGACAAACATCGTGTTCATGGGTATGGGCGAGCCGACGGACAATCTTGACGCTGTTATCGCGTCCATAGAAATACTTACTGCGCCCTGGGGCCTGGCCTGGAGTCCGAAGCGTATCACGGTTTCGACCATCGGCAACATCCCGGGGCTGATGCGGCTTATCGAGCAGACCAAGGTGCATATCGCCCTGAGTGTCCATTCGCCCTTCGCCGCGGAGCGTTCGGCCATCATGCCGGCTGAGAAGGCCTGGCCGCTGGAACACGTGGTGGAATTGCTGCGCGGGCATGATTTCGCGCATCAGCGGCGCCTGTCGGCCGAATATATCCTCTGGGCAGGCGAAAACGACGATCGCGCGCATGCCGATGCCCTGTCCCGCCTGCTGCACGGCACCTCTGCGCGTGTGAACCTAATCCGCTACCACGCCCTGCCGGGGTCCGACCGCCGGCCGCCCTCGACCGCGGTGATGGAGGCGTTCCGCGACCGCCTCAACGCGGCGGGCATCACGGCCACAATCCGTGCCTCGCGCGGCGAGGACATCGATGCCGCATGCGGCATGCTTTCCGGCAAGAATTCGGCTCCCGCCGGCCAATCATGACTATTTCCGAAAACAACATAAACCGAAAAGATGCATAAAAAGATAAAAGTGGGTATCACCCACGGCGATATTAACGGCATAGGCTATGAGGTCATCCTCAAGGCTCTGGACGAGCAGCGGATGGCTGAACTGTGCACACCGGTGGTCTACGGCTCGGCAAAGATAGCCGCAGCCTACCGCAAGGCGCTGCAGATGCAGCAGGTGTCGTTCACACAGATTGAAGACCCGACGCAGGCGACCGGCGAGGGCAATTACATCATCAACGTGGTGCCCGAGAGTGTTACGGCCGAACCGGGCCGTGCCTCGGCCGAAGCCGGCGCCGCAGCCTATGCGGCCCTGGACCGTGCCGTGGCCGACCTGAAAAGCGGCCTGATTGACGTGCTGGTGACGGCCCCCATCAACAAAGCCACAATCCAAAGCGCAGAGTTCGCCTTCCCGGGCCATACGGAGTACCTCGAGGCGGCCTGCGGCGACGAAAACAGCCGCGCGCTGATGATTCTGTGCAACGAGACGATGCGCGTGGCCCTGCTCACGACCCATCTGCCCGTGGCCGAGGTGGCCAAGGCCGTGACGCGCGAGGCTATCGTGGAGAAACTGACGCTGTTCAACCGTTCGCTTCAGCGCGATTTCGGCATCCATGCACCGCGCATCGCCGTGCTGGCCCTGAATCCGCATGCCGGCGACGGCGGCCTGCTGGGCACCGAGGAAAAGGAAATCATCGAACCGGCGCTGGCCGAGGCCCGCGAGCACAAGATTATGGCTTTCGGCCCCTATGCCGCCGACGGCTTTTTCGGCGCGGGCAGCCACACGCATTTCGACGGCATCCTGGCCATGTACCACGACCAGGGTCTGGCGCCGTTCAAGGCCCTGTCGATGGACAGCGGGGTGAATTTCACGGCCGGACTGCCCGTAGTGCGCACATCGCCCGACCACGGCACCGGTTTCGACATCGCCGGAAAGGGCGAGGCCTCAGCCGATTCGATGCGTGCCGCCATCTATGCCGCCATTGACATCTACCGCAACCGCATCAGCGACGACGAGGCACACCGCTCGCCCCTGCGCCGCCAGTATTACGACAAGAGCGGCGACAACGTGGTCCTCGACCTGTCGGGCGACTGATATCCGCGGCCATGGCCATGAATTATGCCATAATAGCGGCCGGCAACGGCTC
>CAJJOO010000344.1 GCA_905193395.1 uncultured Porphyromonadaceae bacterium | reverse complement strand
GGGGCGCCTTAGCCGGGTGCAAATTTCGTTATTTTTTTGTTAATATTAAATATTGTGACACAGAATTTTTCACTTTTTATCCGAGTTTGCTTCCGGTGTCACTCCCACTCGATTGTGGCCGGCGGTTTCGAGGAGATATCGTAGGTCACACGGTTGACGCCGCGCACCTTGTTTATGATTTCGTTCGACACCGAAGCGAGGAATTCGTAGGGCAGATGTGCCCAGTCGGCTGTCATGGCGTCGGTTGATGTCACGGCACGGAGGGCTACGGCATTCTCGTATGTCCGTTCATCTCCCATGACGCCCACGCTCTTCACAGGCAGCAGAATCACGCCGGCCTGCCAGACCTTGTCATAAAGGCCTTCGCGGCGTAAGCCGGAGATGAATATGTCGTCGGCCTCCTGAAGTATTCTCACGCGTTCGGGTGTGATGGCGCCAAGTATGCGCACGGCCAGACCCGGACCCGGGAAAGGATGGCGGTCGATAAGATGTGCGGGCATGCCGAGGGCGCGGCCCACACGTCGGACCTCGTCCTTGAACAGCCACTGGAGCGGTTCGCAGAGTTTCAGGTTCATCTTTTCGGGAAGGCCGCCAACATTGTGGTGGCTCTTGATGGTCATGCCGGTGATTGACAGAGATTCGATGCGGTCGGGGTAGATGGTACCCTGGGCCAGCCAGCGTACGCCGTCGATTTTGCGGGCTTCTTCCTCGAAGACGTCGATGAAGCCCTTGCCGATGATTTTGCGCTTGCGCTCGGGTTCTTCAACTCCTTCCAGTTCCTTCATGAAACGGGCCGAAGCATCCACTCCCCGCACATTGAGGCCCAGACAGCGGTAATCGTCAATCACTCGGGCAAATTCGTCCTTGCGCAGCAGACCGTGGTCCACGAAAATACAGGTAAGGTTGTCGCCGATGGCGCGGCTGATAAGGACGGCCGCGACGCTGGAATCAACACCGCCGCTGAGTCCGAGAACCACGCGGTCGTTTCCGAGCATCCGGCGCAACTGCTCGACAGTCGAGTCGATATAACTCTCGGCGCTCCAGTCGGCGGGGGCGCCGCAGATTCCGTGTACAAAGTTTTCCAGGAGCCTCACACCGCATGTGGAATGGAACACTTCGGGATGGAACTGGACGCCCCAGATTTTTTTACCTTCGATATGATAGGCGGCGATGGGAACAGTGTCGGTCGAGGCTATGATTCTGGCATCGCGGGGCAAAGTCGTTATGGTGTCGCCGTGACTCATCCACACGGTCTCGCCGTCGGCAATGCCGGAAAGCAGCGGGTCGGATGAATCAACGTCGCGCAGAATCGCGCGGCCATATTCACGCGAGCCGACTGGCTCAACCTTTCCGCCGCCCTGCATGGCTATCAGTTGTGCGCCATAGCAGATGCCCAGCACCGGAAAACGGGCTGCAATAGCATCGACATCGACGGTAAAAGCATCCGGAGAATAGACAGACAGCGGACTGCCGGATAAGATGACGCCGACAACGTCGGGGTCGTCGGCGGGAAATTTGTTATAAGGAATTATTTCGCAGTAGGTGTTGAGTTCGCGCACGCGACGACCGATAAGTTGCGTCGTCTGCGAGCCAAAGTCGAGAATTACAATCTTTTTGGGCATATATCCGGTCCTGACTTTTGGAATTCGTATTTGCCCGCAAAGTTAATGATTTTTTTTGAATTTCCGACCTCCGAAGTCTTAAAATCTGTAGCACAGTTTGACGGCCACCGTGTTGCCGCGGATTCTGATTTTGTTGTCTCTGTTGCCGAAAGAGGCCAGAGGCGTAAAGCCGACGCTGGAATCTATTCCTACGTAATAGTGGGTCGAAAATGTGAATCCGAGAGCCAGCCTCCACGAGCCTGACACCCTGCGGAATCCGTTGTGAAACATATTCGCGCTGCTGTTGTCGGTATTGTGGGAAAGGACGTCGGGAACTGGATCCGGGTAGTGCCGGGCCATAAGGTTCACCTCAATCTGGGGACCTGTGGCAAGGTCGATTTCGACGCTTTGTGACAGGGGCAGATTCAGGCCGGCCAGCAGGGGCACCCGTAACCCGACGTTCTTCACCGTACCTTCCACAAGGGCTTCGTTGGCCCCGGTAATCCAGTTGGTTCCCATCGTACGGTAGAATACATCCAGGGCCGATGCCACGAATACCATGTTTGAAAGGGCCATGGCGCCCCACCCTGTCAGAGTCGCGCCGGAGCCCGTGTCCCAGTGTGCGGAAGATCCGGACGGGATATTGATATCCCAACCGGCTCCGACGCCCCAAGAAAATGGCGATAGACTGTATTCGTCTGCGGCAAATGATGAAAGCGT
>CAJJOO010000343.1 GCA_905193395.1 uncultured Porphyromonadaceae bacterium | reverse complement strand
GAATATCAGCAGCGAGGCCACACAGTAGGCGTACACACGGCCGAACGGACGCGGCTGGCGCTCGGCAAGCGTCAGAACCCTCAGCACCATGGCCACATAAAGCGCCACGACGCCCAGAGAGCCCAGGAAGCCCTGTTCCTCGCCTATTGTGCAGAAAATAAAGTCGGTATGCTGTTCGGGGACGTATTTCAGTTTTGTCTGCGTGCCGTTCAGGAAGCCCTTGCCGGAAAAACCGCCGGAACCGATGGCGATTTTCGACTGGTTCACGTTGTAGCCGGCGCCGCGCAGGTCCTCCTCGATGCCCAGCACCACGCGGATACGCTGCTGCTGGTGAGGCTGCAGGCTGCCGAAAGCCGCACCCACCGAGAACATGAAGCCGACCGACAGCACGGCCGTCAGCACCGGCACCAGCAGGGCGCGGCGATGGCGGCGGAATGATTCGGCGGCCAGATAGCCGCAGCCCACAGCGATGGCGCCGATAAGCACTGCCATGCCCGGAATATGGAAGCCGCACGGTCCGGCCAGAAGCCAGGTCAGAAGGACCACACCGGCAAACCACAGAAACACGTTGCGCGTAATCTCCAGGCGGCGCCCGTAGACCATCGACATACCTGTCATCACAAGCATCAGAAGCACAAGCACGGCCAGGTGACCCACCGTCAGGCCCAGAATGGTCATGGTGGTAAACTTCACGGCGACGACAAATATCACCACCGCCATCAACGCGGCGAAAAGGATAATGCCTGGCATACCCTCGCGGTAAAGGACCAGAATCAGGGCCGTATAGGCCAGAGCCGAGCCGGTCTCGTTCTGCAACAGAATCAGCAGGATGGGTACAAAGATGATGAGCAGCGCACGTACATAGTTGACAGCGCGCGTATTGAGCACGAAATTATAGGCGCTGAACAGGCGTGCCAGCGCCAGCGCCGTTGCCACTTTGGCAAATTCGGCCGGCTGCAGACTCATCGGGCCGAGAGATATCCACGAACGCGAGCCTTTGATATCGTGGGCGATGAACGGCGTTATCAGCAGCAGCAGGAGCATCGCCGCATAAATGGGATAGGCATAGGTCTCGTAAATGCGCGCGTCGGTCAGCAGGACCACGAAACCCAGCACCAGGCCAAGTCCGATCCAGCGCACCTGCTTGCCCGAAAACTCATCGAACGAGAACATCGAGGCATTGTCGAAATCGTAACTGGCGGCATAGATGCTCACCACCCCGGCGCCGACCATCAGCAGGTACAGCACCAGCGTAATCCAGTCGATGTTACGGAACACCGACAGTCCGCGGTCATTTTGATTTTGTCGCATAGTAGACCGAAGTGTTAAGCATCGCGTCCTCCATATACTGGCGCGAGGGGGCGATTGTGTCTGTCAGATACTTTTCCATTACGAGCGAGCCGATAGGCACGCCGAAGACAGCTCCGAATCCGCCGTTCTCCACATATACGGCCACGGCTATGCGGGGATTGTCGTAGGGCGCGAAACCCATGAAGGCCGAGTGGTCCTTGCCGTGGGGGTTCTGCGCCGTACCGGTCTTGCCTGCCACCTCGATACCCGGGATGGCGGCACGGCGGCAGGTACCGCCGGTGACGGCCATGCGCATGCCCTCGGCTATCTCGGGATACCAGTGGGCGTCGACGGTTGGATAATGCCTTTCCAGCAGTTCGGGCGGCATCACGGTGTCCTGGATAGCGCGCACGGCATGTGGAGTGATGAACCATCCGCGGTTGGCGATTGTGGCAGCCAGATTGGCAATCTGCAATGGTGTGGCCAGGATTTCGCCCTGGCCGATGGACACGGAAATCACAGTATTGGCGCTCCAGCGTCCCTCGCCGTAGAATTTGTCATAAAATCTGGCGTTCGGAAGGAAGCCGCGGCTCTCGTGGGGCAGGTCGACGCCGAGACGGTAGCCGTAGCCCATCGACACGAGGTGTTTTTTCCACACCTCGAAAGCCTGTGCCGAACTTCCGTATTTCGAGCGGCGGTCAATCATATTCTTGAAGCCCCAGCAGAAATAGGCGTTGCACGAGGTCTGCAAGGCGGGTTTGAGGGGCAGCGGCGAGCCGTGGGAGTGACAGCCTACACGCAGACCGCCGTTTATGTATCCGTGATAGCAGGGATAGGCCGTCTGGGGCGTGATGATGCCTTCCTGCAAGAAAATCAGCCCCTGAGTGGGCTTGAAAGTCGAGCCGGGAGGATAGGCGCCGCCGAGCGCGCGGTCGAACAAAGGCAGCGAGGGGTCGGCGGCCAGCATCTTGTAGTTCTGTCCGCGAGGGCGGCCCACCAGCAGGCGCGGGTCGTAGCCGGGCGACGAGACGAGGCAGAGGA
>CAJJOO010000342.1 GCA_905193395.1 uncultured Porphyromonadaceae bacterium | reverse complement strand
ACGGCAAAACTCATCGGCATGCCGGATATGATTGAAGCAGGGACGGAGTCGGCCCTGTCGCCCTTGCGCGACAGCGGCACGGAAAACATGGCCGGCGACTGCGGTTCGCGGTTGAAATAGTAGGTTAGCGCGGGATTGATGCGCCCGGTAGACCAGTAGCCGAATTCCGGCGACATAATCAGGCTCATCATCTCGTCTGGGGTATAGCCCGAGGCATACAGACCTCCGACAATCGCGCCCATCGAGGTGCCGGTGATATAGTCGATGGGGATGTCGTTGTCTTCCAGTGCCTGGATCACACCGATATGGGCGATGCCTTTCGCACCGCCGCCGCTCAGAACCAGGCCCACCGATTGGCGGGGCGACTCGGCGGCAAGGCTTCCGGCCGCAAGAACCGCGGCGGCCGCGCAGATTATATTTCGTAGGATTGACACGGTGGTGGGTTGGGGGAATGAGTTTCAGCGTACGTCCGCTGCGTCGCCGGCGGCGTTGTCGGACATATAAGAGTCCTTGAATCCGATAAAATATAGAATACCGTCGAGTCCGATGGTCGAGATGGACTGCGAGGCGCTTTCCTTCACGCGGGGCTTGGCGTGGAAGGCGATGCCCAGGCCGGCCGTGGTCAGCATGGGCAGGTCGTTGGCTCCGTCGCCAACGGCGATGGTCTGTTCGATGTCGATGTTCTCGAACTGGGCTATGAGGCGCAGCATCTCGGCCTTGCGGTGGCCGTCGACAATGTCGCCCAGATAGCGGCCCGTGAGCCGGCCGTCTACGATTTCCAGATTGTTGGCATAGACATAGTCGAAGCCGAATTTCTGTTTCAGGTAGTTGCCGAAATACGTGAATCCGCCCGAGAGGATGGCAGTCTTGAAGCCGGTGCGTTTGAGCACGGTCATCATACGCCCGACGCCCTCGGTTATGGGCAGGTTCTCGGCAATCTCGGCCATCACGGATTCGTCCAGGCCTTTCAGCAGGGCCACGCGGCGGCGGAAACTCTCGCTGAAATCAATCTCGCCGCGCATGGCGCTGGCCGTGATTTCGCGTACTTGGGCGCCGACGCCCGCACGTTCGGCCAGTTGGTCGATACATTCCGTGCCTATCAGCGTCGAATCCATATCGAAGCACACCAGACGACGGCAGCGGCGGTACATGTTGTCCTCCTGGAGCGATATGTCAAGGCCCTGCTGCGCGCTGATGGTCATGAATTCCTCCTGCATCTGCTTGCGCGACACCGGGTTACCGCGCACCGAAAGTTCGATGCACGATTTCGAGCGCGGCAGTTCGTTCTCGTTCAGCGGCATGCGGCCCGTGAGGCGCTGGATGCCGTCAATGTTCAGGCCCTGGCGTGCTATGACGTCGGTCACCATGGCTATGTGGCTGGCAGTCAGGGCACGCCCCAGCAGGGTGATGATCCAGCGGTCTTTACCCTGGGCGCTGACCCACGATTCGTAGGCCTCGGCCGAGATGGGCGAGAAACGCACCTTCACGTTGAGTTCGTAGGCCTTGAAGAGCATTTCCTTCATGATTTCGCCCGATACGGCCGCCGAGGTGCGTATCAGTATGCCCAGCGACAGGTAGTGGTGGATGTCGGCCTGGCCGATGTCCAGAATCTGCGCGTTGTAGCGGGCCAGAATGTCGGTGAGCGCCGAGGTGACGCCGGGCCGGTCGTTGCCCGTTATGTTGATGAGGATCAGTTCGATGTCGTTGTTCATGTCAGTCGATATGGATTGTGAGGCCGTCGTAGGCTATCCTGACGCCTTTTGGCAGCGTCACGGAAGCCTCGGGACCCATGTCGTGGCTCAGATGTGTCAGATAGGCTCTGCGCGGTCCGATGCGTTCAATCAGTTCAAGTGCCTGGGCCAGCGTCAGGTGGGTGGGGTGCTCGTCGTGGCGCAGGGCGTTTATCACCAGGGTGTCGGTTCCGGCGAGGGCCTCGATTGTTTCCTCGGGCATCGTCTTGCAGTCGGTGATGTAGGCCAGGGGGCCTGTTCTGTAACCCAGGATGGGGAGTTTGCCGTGCATCACGGCCAGCGGAAGCACCTCCACGCCGCAGATGTCGATTGCCTTGCCGGCCTCGATGTCGGTGATTGCAAAGGTGGGGACACCGGGGTAAAGATGCTGTGCGAACGACCAGGGGTTGCGTTCGCGCAGGTCGCGGTCCACGTCGGCCTGACAGTAGACCGGAAAATGTCGTCCGCCCTTGCAGTAGGGGCGCAGGTCGTCGATGCCGCCCACGTGGTCGTAATGGCTGTGCGTGATTATGAGCGCGTCGACGTCGGGCTGGCCGGCGGCAAGCATCTGATGGTAGAAGTCGGGGCTGCAGTCGATGAGTATGTTC
>CAJJOO010000341.1 GCA_905193395.1 uncultured Porphyromonadaceae bacterium | reverse complement strand
TCGATGGCCACCACAGCACCGCGCTTGCCCACCATCAGCGACTCGGCATACTGTTGCAGGCGGATGTCGATGGATAGCGTGAGGTCGCGGCCGGATATGGGCGCCACGTCGCGCGCACCTCCCTCGTAACGGCCCTGGATGCGCCCCAGGGCATCGCGCATCAGCACCTCGACGCCCTTGACGCCGCGCAGGTACGGTTCGTAACTGCGTTCCACGCCCAGGTCGCCGGTATAGTCGCCAGGGCTGTAATAGGGGTCGTTGTCGATGTCGGTCTGCGACACCTCGCGCAGGTTGCCCAGCACATTGGCCGCTGCGGCATAGTTATACTGGCGCAGGATGCGTTTCTGGATAAAAAAGCCTGGGAAACGGTAGAGTTTTTCCTGCAAGCGGCCGTAATCGCGGCTGGACAACTGGGTGATGAGCCGCTGCGGCGTGTAGGACGAATAGCCGGGATTGAGGCGAGGGTCCCGCATGTCGGCGAAGCGTTTGCGCAGGGCCTCGGGGGTAATATTGATGGTGCGGCAGAAGTCGATGGTATCGAAGGGCTTCACGTCGCGGGGAATGAGCATCACGTCGTAGGCCGGCTGATTGTACACCACCAGCAGGCCGTTGCGGTCGTACATCAGGCCGCGCGAGGGATAGACGGTCTTTTTCAGGAAGGCGTTCGAATCGGCCGACTGCTTGTAGCGCTCGTCGTTCAACTGCAGGTCGAACAGACGGATGGCGAATATAATTGCTATCAGAACAATGAAGCCGCCGATTACGTATTTGCGTTTTTCGAGATTATAGTCTTTTCTCACGGCGGTTGCTTGTTAGGTATGCCAAGGCGTAGACCATGATGAACGAGTATAGCGAACTGGCGCCGATGCGTAGCAGATACAGGCGGAGGTTGAAAATCCGGAAAGCCTCGACGGTGAAAATCACCAGGCAATATATCACAATCATCGTCATGATATATTTGAGGAAGGCGGGAGTGCCCATGTTGCGTATCGACGGCCCCTGTTCGGCAAGGTCATTGTCGTCCGGCACATAGAGGTGGAACACGGGACGGCGCACGAAAGTCATCACGGTGCAGGCCAGGGCGTTGAGTCCGGGAGTATCGGAGAGGATATCGACCGACAGTCCGGTCAGGAAGCCGATTGTCATCGACAGGTTGGCGCTGAACGTGACAGGCAGCGTAATGAGCATGTAGATGAACACGACGGGCACGGCGACATCGAACAGCACCAGATTGTTGAACACCAGCGCCTGTGCGGGTACCAGTATCACATAAAGCAGCAACAGGTTCAGTATATTCTTGCTCATTACGGCTGTGGATTATCGGTGGTTGCGGGCTCGCCGCCGACAGGAGTGTTCTCGACTTCCAGCACCTCGTCACGGCGGCTGTTGACAACCACCTGGACATTGCTCAGGCGCGAGAAGTCGGCAAAGAGTTTCACGCGGAGGGTGAAGAAGTTCTCGTTATGGCCGCGGGCGTCGTCGACAATCACGCCCACGGGCAGCCCGGCGGGAAAGACGGCCGAGAAGCCGGAGGTCACCACGGTATCGCCGGTGGTGAAGCGTGTGTGTCGTGGCAGTTCCTCAAGAAGCGCTATCGAAGGGTCGACGCCGTCCCAGACCAGCGAACCGAAATGCTCGCTGCCCTTGATTTTGCACGACAGGCGGAAATTGGGGTTCAGCAGCGAGATGATGCGCGAATAGTGCGGACCGGCCACGCTTACGGTACCCACGACGCCGGAATGGTCGATGACGCCGAGTTCGGCCTGGACGCCGTCGTCCGTACCCTTGTCGATGGTGATGTAGTTGTAGGGGCGGTGGGTCGAGTTGTTGATGACGTTGGCCACAATGAAGCGGAAATGCGGCACGCTGTCGCGCACCACCATTGTGTCGCTGTACTGCTCGAGGCGCAGTTGCTGCAGTTGCTCGGTGAGGTTTGTCACCTCGGCCTGCAACTGGGCGTTGCGGCGGTTGAGGTCGTCGTTGGTCTCGCGCAGGTTGAAGTAGGAGGTGGCACTGCCGGCGGCGTCATATACCGCACCGGCCACGGTCGAGGCGCTGGTGAGCCAGAGATGGCGGCGATAAGGGTCGCTGTTGAACAGCAGCACGCCGCTCAACACCACGTAGAGGGCAAAGACCAGCCATTTGCTGTATTGCCTCAGAAACTCGAACAGATCTCTCATCGGCGCGCCGGGGTGACAGGCGTCACCGGATGAGGAACGAGAACTTGTCGATGTTCTTCAATGCCACGCCGGTACCCTTGGCAACGGAGAGAAGGGGATCCTCGGCGATATGGAACTGGATGCCGATTTTGTCGGTGAGACGTTTGTCGAGACCGCGGAGCAGGGCGCCGCC
>CAJJOO010000340.1 GCA_905193395.1 uncultured Porphyromonadaceae bacterium | reverse complement strand
CGGTAGCCCCAGAAATAATAGAGGGGATAGCCTTCGTCAACAACCTGAACCTGGTCGTAGTTCGAACGAATCACGGAACCGCCGTTCAGGTGGGTCAGTTTGTTGTTGATGAACGATACATTGCCGGTGATGCTGTAATGGAAGTCGCGGCCGATGCTGTTGCGGTGTTCGAGGGTGATTTCGATACCTTTGTTGCGCACCTGGCCCACATTGGCCATTGCCGAATAGCGGTTGCCCACATGGGCGGGAGCAGATACGCTCATCAGCATGTCCTTGGTGTCGCGGATGAAGCCGTCGATCGAACCGGTCAGTTTATTCTGGAACCAGCCGAAGTCCAGGCCCACGCTCCACTGCTCGGTGTTTTCCCAGTGGCCGCCGCGGTTAATCCACGTCAGCACGGTTGCGCCGTTGGCCAGTTGCTGGTCCGCGCCCAGGACATAGTCCACGAATGTAGGTCCGGTATTGAACATGGTCAGCAGGAATGCGTTGTTGCCGATATTGTCGTTACCTACCTTACCCCAGCCCAGACGCAGTTTCAGGTTGGTCAGCGGAGTGTAGTCGCGCAGGAACGACTCCTGTTTGATACGCCATGCGAGGGCAAACGAAGGGAAGTAGCCCCACGATTTCTCGGGGAATTTGCTGGAACCGTCGGCACGGAAGTTGACGGTTGCCAGATAACGGTCGTCGTAACTGTAATGCAGGCGGCCCAGCCACGAGAAGCGGCGGTTGCGGTTGACAGAGTCGCTCGGACGCGAGAAATTGTCGGTAGTCTGCGACAGATACCAGTTGCGTTCGTCGGGATTCAGAATCGTCGAACCGCTGGCACCGATGCTGTAATAGGAGTATTCCTCGACAGTCTGGCCTGCCATGATCGAGAAGTCGTGCTTGCCGATCTGGTTGGTATATGTCAGGATGTTGTCGACGGTGTAATTGTAGATTCGGGCCATGCTGGAGGCCAGGAAGTTCTCATCGCGTTTGTCGAACGACGATACCTCGTATGCGTCGGCAAAACTGCGGTCGGTCACCAGACGGTAGTCGAAACTGAATGTGCTGCGGAAGTTAAGGTGTTCGACGGGAGTGAGTTCTGCGAACACATTGCCCACCCAGCGTTCGTTACGCACGTGTGGATGATTGTATTCAACCATGCTGAACGGGTTGGTCACATTCTTGAAGTTGGAGCCTGCGGAGATGCCGCCGCTCAGGTCCTTGCCGCGGCGGTTCACCGAACCGGCGGGGTAGTGGGTGGGATCCCAGGGCGCCATGGCGAAGGCAGCCGACAGCATGTTGCTCATGGGACTGGACGTGTTGTCGCCGCTTTCGTATGCGTTCTTGGCAACAGAAGCCATGAACGAGATGTTCTCGCCGATCTTCAGCCAGGGAAGCGCCTGGTACGAGGTGTTGAGACGGGCGGTGAAGCGGCTGTAATCGCTGCCGATAAGGGTACCTTCCTGCTTGAACCAGCTGCCGCTCATCGAGTAGGTGAATTTTTCGCCGCCGCCGTCGATACTCAGGTGGTAGTTCTGAATCCAGGCGTCGCGGAACACCTCATCCTGCCAGTCGGTATCCTGGCTGCTGTAATCAAAGCCTTCGGGATTCGTCTCGGGGTCGTAGACGGTGGCGAAATAGGGCGACGAACCCACACCCATGAAGGTAGAAAGCCACTTGTTGAATCCCTGCTCGGCATAGAAATTGCGCACGCGTTCATTGGCGTTTATATTTATATATGTGTCGGCGAATTCGCGGGCTCCCATCACGTCGAGTTTACGCCAGCGCTTCTGAATGCCGGCATACATGTCGAAGGTCACGGTGGCGCGCTGCGAGGTGCGGCCGCTGCGGGTGGTGACGATAATGACACCGTTGGCGCCACGGCTACCGTAAATGGCTGTCGCCGAGGCATCCTTGAGGATTTCGGTCGAGGCGATGTCGTTGGGCGAGAGGAACGAGATGTCGTCCGTAATCACACCGTCCACCACATATATAGGTGATGGCGAGTTGACTGTGCCGACGCCGCGGATGCGGACCTCGGCCTGGGCACCGGGACGGCCGCTCAGAGAATTGACCGTCACGCCGGCTGCCTGGCCCTGAAGAGCGTTGGCAAGAGACGACGAGGGTGTTTTCTGAAGGTTCTCGCGCGATATCGAGGTCACGGAACCTGTCAGGTCACTTTTCTTCATCGTGCCGTAGCCCACGACAACAACTTCTTCCAGTTCCTTGACGCCGCCCATCTCGATATCGAGGGTCTGGCTCTGGCGGATCACTTTTTCAACCGGATCACAACCTACATATGTGAACAGAAGGGTCTGCCCGGGGTTGATATTAATCTGGTACTTGCCGTCGATGTCGGTCGTGACACCTGA
>CAJJOO010000339.1 GCA_905193395.1 uncultured Porphyromonadaceae bacterium | reverse complement strand
GCCTCGCGGCCGCCGTTGAAGAAGAATGTCACGTGGGCATATTTCTCGGTCTCGGCGATGTGCAGTTGGTGCTTGCCGGCGTTCGAAAGGTATTCGGCCAGGGTGTTGGCAACGTCCTCTTTGTCGAACAGGATGTGGACGCCCTTGAACGACGAATCGTAGGGAGTCATGCAGTAATATTGCAGGCCGGGGATGGTGTGCATGCCTTCCTCAGGCATATCGTGCTGGGTCAGCACCTCGGTGAGTTCCTTGGCGCGGTCGTTGCGGTAGTTGAAGAAGATGACGACGTCGCCTTCCTTTATTGTACCGTCGACGGTGGCGTTGTTGATGGGCTTGATGAACTCGTCGGTCACATCATTGTCATAACTCTGCTGCATAGCCTCGACCATATCGGTTGCCTGGACGCCCTTGCCTTCTACCAGCAGGTCGTAGGCTTCCTTGACGCGGTTCCAGCGCTTGTCGCGGTCCATCGCATAATAGCGGCCCACAATCGAGGCGATTGTGCCGGTCGAGTCGGGGCGGGCGCAGTGTGCCTGCAATTCCTCGATGAAACCCTTGCCGCTGCGGGGGTCGGTGTCGCGGCCGTCCATGAAGCAGTGCAGGTAGACGTTCTTGAGATCATATTTACGGGCGATGTCGCAGAGGGCGAACACATGGTCCAGCGACGAGTGCACACCGCCGGTAGATGTGAGGCCCATCAGGTGCAGGCTCTTGCCTGTACGGGCGGCATAGCCGTAGGCGTTCTTGATTTCGGGATTATCGAGGATGGCGCCGCTTGCAATCGCTTTGTTGATTTTCACCAGGTCCTGGTACACGATGCGGCCGGCACCGATATTGAGGTGGCCTACCTCGGAGTTGCCCATCTGGCCGTCGGGCAGGCCCACGTTCTCGCCGCTGGCCTGCAACTGCGAGTGGGGATAGGTTTTCAGCAGGCGGTCCCAGTAGGGGGTCGGAGTGTTGTAGATGGCATCGTCGTGCTTGTGGTCGCCGATGCCCCATCCGTCGAGGATGATGAGCAATGCTTTCTTTGCCATATTCTTGTCAGTTATTTGTTTTGTTGTTCTTTTTTATCTTGATTCCGGTTGATGTCGTCCAGGCGCTCGCGACGCAGGCGAGCACGCTTCTTCATAAAGAAATATAACAATATGATGACACCGAGAGTTACGACAATCGTGCCGATATACTGCGCGAGGGAGGTCTGGCCGGTCTTGAGACCGTCGACACCGAGCCATGCCATCACCGCCAGATACACCAGCAGAATGCACGGCACCACGATATGACGCTCAAACTTCATGCAGTGTCGCTTCGGCGGGATGCGGCTGCGGCAGCAGGCTCTCGCGGGTTACTATATACGGTGATTCGTCGGGCACAAAGCCGCCAGAACGCAGTTTGCGGTAGATGCGCAGACAGGCCCAGGCGTCGATAGCGGCATATTCCTGCTGGGCCTCGCTAAGGTGCTCGGCTTCCCAGTTGGTGAGACGCTGAGCCTTTGAAATCTTTCCTCCGAACACTATGGCGTACACCTTTTGCAGCGATATATCGTTGATATTAAAATACTTGGCATATTCCTGCAAATCAATGAACCCTTGCGGCTCCAGATCGGGCGACAGGCGGCGCATCACTGCGAAATCGTCGTGCACCGAAAGGCCGATTTTGATTATCGTCGGGTCTTCCAGAAAATTTTTCAAGGCCTCGGGGATGCCAAGTATATTGATTCGGAACAGGAAGCAATGGTCCTCGGTGGAAAGTTGCATCAGGGCCACGCCGTGGGTACGGCCGCGGTGGAACGAGGGTCGCGTCTCGGTGTCGAAGCCGACAGTGTGCGCACGCGTCAGTTCGCGAAGTGCCATCCGGGCCATCTCCGGGGTATCGACAACCGTGATACGGCCGATTCCGCCCGGGAACGAAACAGTGGGCATTCCGGCAACCGCTTCCTTGCTTATTGCTATCGTGTGAGTGGCTGTATTCATATTCCAGATGGAAATTCCGCTGCAAATTTACAAAAAAAAAGTAACTTTGCAGCATGAAATATCAAGTGCATGATTCATGGGACCGCGACCATCTGTGGCATCCCTACACATCCACTGTCAACCCCCTGCCCTGCTACCTTGTGGAACGGGCTGAGGGCGCGACAATTACTCTTGCCGACGGACGCACACTCATCGACGGCATGTCGTCCTGGTGGTGCGAGATACACGGCTACAACAATCCGCGGCTCAACGAGGCCGCAAAGGCACAGATTGACAAAATGAGCCATGTCATGTTCGGCGGCTTCACCCACCGGCCGGCAATCGAACTGGGCAAGCGCCTGCTGGCCCACGCTCCCCGCGGCATGGAATACATATTTTATGCCGACTCCGGTTCGGTG
>CAJJOO010000338.1 GCA_905193395.1 uncultured Porphyromonadaceae bacterium | reverse complement strand
GCGCCCATGGTGCTGACAGTCGCCGGGAGCGACACGGCCGTGCGCGAGGCATTCCCCTGCGAGGTAATCCTGCGGGGCGACGATGCCGTGCAACTGGCGCGGCTGGTACTGGTGCTCACGGCCGAAGGCTCGACCGTGCGCGGCCAGACGATAGTGTTATAATCAGCAGTACATCGCCTCAATCTGCGGGGCGTAGAGCCGGTCGATAATCCGGCGGCGCAGTTTCAGCGTGTTGGTGAGTTCGCCGTTCTCGATGGTGAACTCGCGGGGCAGCAGGGTGAATTTCTTGATTTTCTCGAAACCGGCCAGGCCTTTCTGGAGGCGTTCGATGCGTTCGGCAAAGAATTTGCGGATTTCGGAGTTGTTGATCAGGTCGTCGACGTTCCGGAAGGCGATTTTGTGCTTCCGGGCGTAATCCTTGAGTGCCTCGAAGGCGGGAATGATGATAGCCGTGACGTATTTGCGGCGGTCGCCGATGACTGCAACCTGCTCGATGTAGCGGTCCTCGCCCAGGCGGCTTTCGATGGCTTGCGGGGCGATGTATTTGCCGTTTGAGGTCTTGAAGAGGTCCTTGATGCGCTCGGTGAGCACCAGGGCGCCCTTGCTGTCGATATATCCGGCGTCGCCGGTGCGGAACCAGCCGTCGGCGGTGAAAGCCTCGGCCGTATCCTCGGGGCGGTTGAAATATCCGCGCATCACGGTGGGGCCTTTCACCTCGATTTCGTTTTCTTTGCCGATGCGGACGTGTACGTCGGGAATCGGAGTGCCCACGGTACCGAATTCAAATCCGGTTTCGGGATAGCAGGTCACGGTGGCGGTAGTCTCGCTCAGTCCATAGCCGATGAGTACGTTCACGCCGATTGAGTGGAAGAACTCCACGATATTGTTCGAGAGCGGAGCGCCGGCGGTGGGGAAGATGTTGCCGCGATCCACGCCCATGGCACGGCGGATGGCCGAGAAAAGATGGCGGTCGAACAATCGGTATTGAAGTTCGAGCAAGGGGGGAACCTTCAGCCCGAGGCGTTTATAGTGGTTATTGCGGCGTGCGCCCACTTTCAGCGCGCGCACCAGCAGCGACTTCGAGATGCCCTTGGTGGAAGCCATCTTGTCCTGTATAGCGGCGTAGGCCTTTTCCCAGAAACGGGGAACGGCGCACATGCACGATGGATGTACCTCGCGCAGGGCCTGCTGGATTTCCTTGGGATTCGAGTTTATGTAGACGGGAATCAAACTGAACAGGCAGAAGTAGGTCCAGGCTTTTTCAAAAATGTGGCTCATGGGCAGGAACGACAGGGATGTGTCGTCGGGGCTGAGCATCGTGAGGCGACGGCGGTGAATGAGGATGGCCGCGTCGAAGCAACTGTGGGGCAGGATGGCGCCCTTGGGTTCGCCGGTGGTGCCGGAGGTATAGAGCAGTGTCGCGATGTCGGATTCGAGGGCCGAGGCGCTGCGGCTGTCGACCACGTCGCGGCAGAGCGAAGAAGACGCCTCTCCCAGGGCCTCTAGGGCTTCGAGAGTCATCGAGGAATCGTCGTCGGCATCGCAGCGGATTGTGTTGTCGTAGAGGATGATGTGGTTCAGGCGCGGGCAATTGTGCTTGATTCCGCGGACCACGTCGTACTGGCGCTGGTCGCCCACGAAAATGATGCGTGCGCCTGAATCGTTTATAATATATTGTACCTGATCGGGACTGGAAGTGGCGTAAATCGAGACGGGAACGGCGCGGTTGCGGAAGCAGGCGAAGTCGGTGGTGAGGATTCCGGGACAGTTGGCCGAGAAAACTGCGGCCATATCGCCGGGAACAATCCCCAGAGTCTCGAGTGCATAGGCTGTGCGGTCGACGTCGCGGGCGAAATCGCGCCATGAGCGCGGAACCCATTTGCCTTGGTCATCGCGGTGGAAATAGGCGGGACGTTCGGCGTTATCGCGGCTTTGAACAGCAGTCAGCGTTGTAAGAATATTTTTCATAAGAGGGTTGAAACTCGTGAAATTCTCGGCAAAGGTATGCCCTTTCTGTATAATAGACTAACAAAAGGGGGCCGAAAACGACGTAGAGTTAACAAATATTTGTAAAAACGGCGGCGTTTGGCCGGGAATTTACAAAAATTAAGGTCCGGCGGGGCTTATTTTTTATGTCGTGCGTAGGCCGAGGCCAGGCGCCGGTGATAGCCTCGGGATGCGTAGGAAGGACCGTTGTATCCGCGGGCGAAGGCGCTCCAGTTTTTGGCTTTGAGGGCCGGCAGGAGTCCGGCGCGGGTGATGAATTCGCCGAAGAGTTCCAGTTGGTCACGTTCGCTGCGGCTCATCAGGCGCATGAACTCGGCGGGCGATGATGTGCCGCACTGTTTCCAGTTGAAGCCGCCTATCTGGAACAT
>CAJJOO010000337.1 GCA_905193395.1 uncultured Porphyromonadaceae bacterium | reverse complement strand
GAACCGGCTCTTATTTGTCCTTTAATCGCCGGACAGATTCTTGTAAAGCGCCTTGAAGTCGCGTTTCGAGCCGATGACCAGCCATACGTCGCCTTCCTCGACACGGTTCCCGGCCGGGTCGATGATTCGCGGCGACAGGTGGTTCAGCCCGAGGATGTTTGACGTCTCGCGTGGGCGGGTTACGGCAATCAGTTTCAGGTTGCCGTCCTTGTCGAGTTCAATGTCGTCGTAGCGCTGGCCGACGAATGTGGAGGGCGCGGTAAATTTGATGACATAGGAGTCGTCGGTCAGTTCGAGGCTTTCGGTGGTGCTTCCGAGGACCATTTCGCGTGTGAGGTCGCGGGCGGCGCGTTGTTCTGGCCGGAGGATTCGCGCCACATGGAAACTTTCCAGAATCGATTCGTGGAGCGGGTCGATGGCACGGGCAAAGATTGTCCTGACGCCGTTTTTTTTCAGTAATGCCACGGTCTTGACCGAGGCGCCGAAGTTTTCGCCGATGGCCACAATAACGATGTCGACGTTGCGCAGGGGCAGTACGCCGAGCGAGGTTTCCTCGGTGGTGTCGATTACATAGGCTGTGGTTATATAGTCCTTGATGGCATCGACGGTGACACGCGACGAGTCGGCACCAATCACTTCATGGCCCATGGCGACGAGGTCGCGGGCCAGGTTTGAGCCGTAGATTCCGAGTCCGATTATGAGGTAGCGCATAGTGTTCGGTTGTTTATATTGTTATTGTGGTGAGGAATCAGTTGATGATAAGGTTTTCCTCGGGCAGATGGCGCGATATGTCCAGATGGTCGCGGACCAGGCCCGTCAGGAGCGATATGATGCCGACGCGGCCCACGAACATCGCCATGCAGAGGGTGATTTTGGAGAGGTCGCCCAGCGAGTCGGTTATTCCCAGTGATGAGCCGACAGTGAAGAGTGCCGAAGTGACCTCGAACAGCAGAGGCCATACATCGGCCCGGGGCTCAAGAATCATCAGCGTGGCGCTGAAAAGGAAGAACATGGCCAGCGACAGGAAAACGACCACGTTGGCGCGGCGTATGGTGGGAATCGAGATTGCGCGGCCATATGCATGGGCGCGTTCGGTGCCGGTGATGATGGAGCGTGCGTTCAGCACCACAGCGGCCAGGGTATTGACCTTGATGCCGCCGGCCAGTGACTGCGATGCACCTCCAATCCACATCTGGACGACAATGAGCATCATGGTGAGGGGCAGGAATCCGGCGGGATTCACCGAGGCGAAGCCGGCGCTTCGCGGCACCAGGGAGTTGAATACGGACTGGACCATTTTCTCCCAAAGCGACATACCGGCGAGGCTGTTGTCGTATTCAAGGATGAAGAAAGCCACGGAGGCAATGCCGAGAATCCACAGATAGGTGGTGAGGACAAGGCGGGTGTTGAGGTCCATGAGATGGACGGGTATGGTGTATCGGCGGCCGCGCAGGCGGTTGAATAATTTGCGCAGGTGCTGCAGGATGCTGTCCTTGAAATTGACAAGAATGGGGAATCCGATACCACCGGCGGCCACAAGGACCGATGTGACGATGAATACCGACTGGCCGGGCGTCATCAGTGCCGGAGTCGAGAGGCCCTGCGGCAGGACGGTGAAGCCGACGTTGCAGAAGGACGACAGCGACTGGAAAACGGCGCAGAGCAGTCGCTGAGAGGTGTCGGCAAATAGCGTTTCGGGCAGGGTGAAATAGTAGGCCACGGCTCCGACAACCTCTATGGTCATGGTGAAGGCCATGATATAGAGCAGCGTCGGGAACAGCGAGTTCATGGTTTTGGAATAAATCATGTCGCGCACCAGCAATTGGTTGTAGACCGATGTGCGGCCGCTGAAAAAAATGGCGAAGAAGCAGGTGAAGGTGAGGACTCCGAGCGCGCCTACCTGAAAGAGTATGCACAGCACCACGTGTCCGGCGGGGGTGAATGTGGTGGCGATGTCGACGGGCGTCAATCCGGTGATGCAGACGGCGCTGGTGGCCACGAACAGCGCGTCGACATAATTAATAGGCACGGCTGTGAATTTTGGCAGCATCAGGACGAAGGACCCCACGAGGATGAAAAACAGGAAACTGCCGGAAAGCAGAAGCGAGGGGTTGGTGCGCTTCCCTATGAGGCTCAGGATGAAATATGAAACCTCTACAATGGAATATGCGCACAGCACGGCATAGATGAAATAGTGGCTGTAAAGCAACTTTTCGAGCGATGGAATCCAGGGATTGTCGGGATGCGGATATAGCAGCGGCAGCAGCGTGACGAGCATGGCCGAATCGACAATCCATTTAACGGCTCGGTTGGCGCACAAAGTGGCGCGTGTGCGCAGAATCAGGTTGTAGAGGACGTTGAGCAGGAAAACGCCCTGCCGCGCCCAAGG
>CAJJOO010000336.1 GCA_905193395.1 uncultured Porphyromonadaceae bacterium | reverse complement strand
CGGCTCCCCGAAGGGAGTGTGGTGCTCTGTGTTGCCCGGACTTTCCTCTTGTCCTGTACAGGAAAGACAAGCGACGGACCCCCGGCCCCGGCAGGGCAGGGATTATATCAGGTTTATCAGGAAAAATATCCGCGCAGGATACCGCGCTTGGAGTTGCGGATGAACATGAGGATTTCGTCGCGTTCGCGGCTTGCGGGCAGTTCGGCCTCGATGCGTTCGGTGGCGTCGCTGACGTTCATGTTGCTCATGTAGATGTAGCGGTAGATTTCCTGGATGTCGCGGATGCTCTCGTTGCTGAAGCCGCGGCGGCGCAGGCCGATGGAGTTCACGCCACAATAGGCGATGGGTTCGCGTGCGGCCTTGACAAAGGGAGGTATATCCTTGTTGATGAGCGCCCCACCCTGAATCATGACGTGCGAGCCGAGGTGGCAGAACTGGTGGACCAGCGTGCCGCCGCCGATTACGGCGAAATTGTCGACAACGACCTCGCCGGCCAGTTGGGTGGCGTTGGAGATGATGACATTGTCGCCGACAAGACAGTCGTGCGCAACGTGTGAGTATGCCATGATGAGGCAATTGTTGCCCACAACGGTCTTGCCGCGGGCATCAGTACCGCGGTTGACGGTGACACATTCGCGGAGCGTGGTGTTGTCGCCGATGATGGCCAGGGTGTCCTCGCCGTGGAATTTGAGGTCCTGGGGAATCGCACCGACAACGGCGTTGGGGAAAATGGTGCAGTTGCGGCCGATACGCGAGCCTTCGAGGATGGTGGCGCCGGAGAGGATTCGTGTGCCCTCGCCGATCTCTACGTTCTGATCGATGGTTACAAACGGGTCGATAACAACGCTCGAGGCTATTTTCGCGGCGGGATGTATGTATGCAAGAGGTTGACGCATGCTGATAGTTTACTTGTTTTTAATGATCTGTGCCATGAACTCACATTCGCACACCACTTTCTCACCGACAAAGGCGAGGCCTTTCATCACGGCGCAGCCGCGACGCAGTTCGGTCATGAAGGATACGTGGAACAGAAGTGTGTCGCCGGGCACGACTTTCTGACGGAACTTGACATTGTCGATTTTCATGAAATAGGTGGAATAGCGTTCGGGCTCGTCTACGGTCGACAGCACGAGCATACCGCCGGTCTGTGCCATGGCCTCGACAAGCAGCACGCCGGGCATGACGGGTTCCTGGGGGAAGTGACCCAGGAAGAAGGGTTCGTTTGTGGTGACGTTCTTGACGCCGACAATATAATTTGAACCCATTTCGATGACTTTGTCCACCAGCAGGAAGGGATAGCGGTGGGGGAGCATCGAGCGGAT
Source organism: uncultured Porphyromonadaceae bacterium (assembly GCA_905193395.1). GTDB lineage: Bacteria > Bacteroidota > Bacteroidia > Bacteroidales > Muribaculaceae > CAG-873. Next base: position 1,085 of record CAJJOO010000336.1, on the reverse strand, counting down.
GCGGTTATTGTCGAAAATCGGTTCCTTGTTGGGGTCGTATACGGGAGCCTGGATGTCCTGACGCTTTATGTCGCGGCGTATTTCCTTGGCCAGATGGGTGTTGATGCCATGGCCGGGCTTAGTGGCGATAATCTTGCCTTTCAGGGGACGGCCGATGAGGGCGATGTCGCCGATGATGTCGAGCAACTTGTGGCGCGCGGGTTCGTTTTCAAACTGAAGCGGACTTGCGTTAATGTAGCCGTAGTTCTCGATGTTGGGACATTCGACGCCCACCAGGTCGGAAATGCTTTTGAGGGCTTCGTGGGTCATTGGCGAGTCGTAGATGACGATGGCGTTGTCCAGGTCGCCGCCCTTGATGTAACCGGCTTTCAGCAGAGGCTCTATTTCACGCACGAAAACGAAGGTGCGGGCGGGGGCGATTTCCTGCTTGAAGTCGGAGACATGCTCCATCGAGGCGTACTGGTTGGCCAGAACGGGCGAATCGAAGTTCACCTTCACTTCTACGCTGAATTCATCGTCGGGAAGAATCATGAGTTTGGAACCGGTGGCTTCGTCTGCGATCTCGATTTTGTGCTTGACGATATAGAAATCCTTGTCGTCCTTCTGCTCGACCAGACCGGCCTTTTCGATTTCCTCGACATAGATGCGGGCGCTGCCGTCGAGGATGGGAAGTTCGGGACCGTCGACCTTGATCAGACAGTTGTCCACACCGAGGGCATAGAGCGCGGCCATGGCATGTTCGATAGTGCTGACACTCACGTCACCCTTAGACAGGACCGTGCCGCGTGTGGTAGCGGAAACATTCTCGGCCAGACAGTCAATCACGGGCATACCTTCGAGGTCGATACGCTGGATTTTATATCCGTGATTGTCGGGAGCGGGACAGAATTCGGCATTCAGTTCACGACCTGAATGAAGTCCCTTTCCAGATACTGAAAAAGAATTTGCAAGGGTTATCTGTTTCATTATATGGTGTTTTATTTTGTTTTCGATTGTTTTTCGAGTTTTGATACGCGGTCGTAGAGGCGGCCGAGATTCTTTACGTATACGGCCTGGCGCTTGAAATCGCCCGCGGGAACGGCGGG
>CAJJOO010000335.1 GCA_905193395.1 uncultured Porphyromonadaceae bacterium | reverse complement strand
TTTCATTGCATTTTGTTGAACCCGGAGCGGACAGCCGCGCTTATTTCGACGTGTTCATTATGGCTTTGTCGACGCCTTTATGAATGTTTGTCACGGCCTCGCGTACCACAGGGTCGGTGGCATTTACAATTTCAAAATAGGCGTTCATGCCGAGTATGTCGCGGGCAATCAGCGCTCTCAGTTGATTAACAATCAATGTCGCCGAAATGTTGATGTAGTACCACCGGGGTGCGATGCCATTGTCGCGTGCATAGTTTACGAAAGCCATCAGAAGCACGGACGAAGGCAGCATGCGTTCCAGCGACTTGATGTCCTTGGCCTTTTCCAGGTCGCTGCGGTTGAGGTCGGCATATTCGTAGGCGAAGCGGTTAAGAAGACCGGCGTTGGCCACGGAAAGATAATACGAAGTGACTCCGGTGGTGTCGCCGGGCACGAACACGTCGGGGATGATACCGCCGCCCCCATATACCTTGCGTCCGGCCATGGTGTTGAATACCTGCATGGAGTCGACCTTGATACTGTCGGCGCTGAACAGTTCGCCGTTGGAATAACGGTCAAGTATCTCATTCTGATATGTGTCGTTCTCTCCGCCTGTATACTGTTTCTGTATGCAACGGCCCGAGGGCGTGTAATAGCGCTGTACGGTGAGTCGGATCTGCGACGAATCGGGCAGAACAATCTGACGCTGAACCAAACCCTTGCCGAACGAACGACGTCCCACGATAAGGCCGCGGTCATTGTCCTGCATGGCTCCGGCCACGATTTCCGACGAACTTGCCGAGAACTCGTCTGTCAGAACAACCAGCGGCTCATTGGTAAAGACGCCCATGCCGTCGGCCAGCCAGTTGACGTCCTCGCTGGAATGGCGGCCGCGAACGTTCACGATACTGCTGCCTGCCGGCAGGAATTCATTGGCCATCAGAATGGCCTGGTCCAGCAGACCGCCGGTGTTGCCGCGCAGATCGAGGATAAAGGACTTGGCTCCCTTTGCGCGCAGCGAATTTATGTTCTGAAGGAATTCGTTATATGTGTTTCCGGCAAATTTGTTGACGCGGATATATCCGATACCGTCCTCGACCATGTAGGCGGCGTCGACGCTCACCGAGGGAATCTCGCCGCGGGTGACGTCGAAGGTCAGCAGTTTAGGCGAGCCGTTGCGTTTGACTTTAAGGCGCACGGAGGTATCCTTCTGTCCTCGCAGGGTACGCATCACGGTCTCGTTGTCGATTTTCTCGCCGGTCAGGCTCACGCCGTCGGCTTCCACAATACGGTCGCCTGCACGAAGACCCATGCGCTCGGCGGGACCGCCGGAAATCACCTCGACCACACAGACGGAATCGGCCATCAACTGGAACTGGATGCCGACGCCGTAGAATGAACTTTCAAGGTCGCGGTTGGCCATGTCGAGTTCGTTGACGGGAATATAGACGGAATGGGGATCGAGATTACGCAGCAGTTCGGGGATTGCCTTTTCGACGAGCGAATCGCGGTCAACCTCGTCAACATATTCATCGGCAATCAGATCGAAAACTCTCTGGCGTTTTTCCTGGGCGGGCGACAGATGGCTGCCCCCGGCAAGAAGAAATCCCAGCCACAGGCCGCACACCAGGAGGAGCGCGCCGATGACGGGGAACCACATTTTAAGACGTGAATCCTTATTGTTCATATTTCGGATAAACAGATAGTCATTTTGACAGACATACACATTCCACACCGGCGCGGGCCAGGAGGTCGATGCCGTCGGTTATGCGGTACAGTTCGCTGAAAACCACACGCCTGATGCCGGCCTGGATAATCAGTTTCGCACATTCCACACAGGGCGAGGCGGTCACATACAGTGTGGCTCCGTCGCTGCTGTTATTGCTTCGTGCCACCTTGGTGATGGCGTTGGCTTCGGCGTGCAGAACATAGGGCTTTGTCACGCCGTTGTCGTCTTCGCACACGTTCTCGAATCCCGCCGGGGTACCGTTGTATCCGTCGCTGATAATCATGTTGCCGCTCACGATGAGGGCGCCGACCTTGCGACGGACGCAATATGAATTTTCCGCCCAGATTGCCGCCATTCGCAGATAGCGGCGGTCGAGCAATTCTTGTTTTGAGGAATGTGTATCCATCTTTTTATTATATGGGGTACAAAGGTACAAAGTTTTTTCCTGGAAAGCAAACGCTATTTCCGAGCCTTGCACGGGGTAACTGATTTACACACTTTCTTACCACCGATCAGGCATAAATTTGTTAAATTTGCACCTGAAAATTATTCTGAAACATTTATGCCATCAATTCTCGATATTCTCGCCGTGTTTCTTGGCAGCGGATTGGGCGGAGTTGCAAGGTATCTGCTCACCTCGGTGATATGGCGACACTCCACGGACTCCATGTTCCCGTGGGGGACATTTGTCGTAAATAT
>CAJJOO010000334.1 GCA_905193395.1 uncultured Porphyromonadaceae bacterium | reverse complement strand
CTGCGCCGAATCCACACGCCCGGAATTTGTGGCCGCCATGCTGCGACTGCTGCCGCGCATCTATATCTCAGCCTCCGATATTCCTCAGGAGAGTATTCAGTCCGGCGGCTATATCGACGGCGCCCTCGAAGAAGTTTCCTACGACAATGTGCGCCGGAACATGGAAATGGTGATGGCCGATGCCGACACGTACCTTGAAGTTTTCGACGACGACATGAAATACAGCGATACGCCTATCGCCGCAACTGTTTCAGAAAGCCTGGCCGATTTGTTTCAGGTCATGTACAACTTTCTGGAAACCGTGCGCGATGCTCCCGAGGAACTCGTTGACGAGGCTGTCGCAGCCCTCGCCGAGGACTTCTATGAAAACTGGAGCCGTACGCTCTGCAACGTGATGCGCCCGCTCAACGACATCCGCCGCGCCGATATGTTCAATTATTAATCCCCATCTTATCCCCTCTGAATATGAACGATTACAAAGACCTCGGAGCGTTTCTCGATGCGTCGCCCGTCAATTTCCTTGCCGTAGAAACGGTCCGGACACATCTTGAAGATGCCGGTTTCGTGCGCCTTTCGATGCGCGACGAATGGAACCTTGCGGCGGGCGGTAAATATTACGTGACGCAGAACGATTCAGCCATTTTTGCTTTCGTGGTCGGTTCCGATACCACCGGCAGCGGTTTCCACATAATCTCGGCCCACAGCGATTCCCCCGGCTTCCGCCTCAAGCCCAACTGTGAGATGCTCTGCGAGGGAAATATCGTCAAACTCAACACCGAGGTCTATGGCGGCCCGATTCTTTACACCTGGTTCGACCGTCCCCTGTCGCTTGCCGGCCGTGTGATGCTGCGTTCGTCCGACCCGCTCAATCCCGAAACACGCCTCGTGCGCTTTGACCGCCACCTGCTCACCATCCCCCATCTGGCCATCCATTTCAACCGTCAGGTAAACGAGGGCAACAAACTGTCGAAGCAGAAGGACATGTTGCCCGTACTGGGCCGCGTGGCCGACCCCGCCACAGCCCGCGGACTCGTCACGCGCCTTGTGGCCGAGAAACTCGGCGTGCCCTCCGACAGTGTCCTGGACTACGACCTCAGTCTGTTCGACACCACCCGCGCCTGCGTCGTGGGGCTGAACGGTGAATTCATAACATCCGGGCGCATCGACGACCTCTCGATGGTACACGCCGCAATGCATGCGATGATTGACACCTGTAACGCCACCTCGCGCTCAACCCGCGTGGTTGCAATCTTCGACAACGAGGAAACCGGCAGCGGCACCAAACAGGGGGCTGCTTCGCCTATACTTGACAATATCCTCCGCCGGGTTGTCGGTGCGGATTCCCCCGAAGCCTACTATCGTGCAGTGGCCTCGTCGTTCATGATTTCGGCCGACGATGCCCACGGCATCCACCCCAACTATGTAGAAAAACACGACCCGACGAACCATCCCGTCCTGGGCGGCGGTCCGGTTGTGAAAATCAACGCCAACTGCAAATACATGACCGATGCCGACTCGGCCGCCGTGTTCCGCACGCTCTGCGACAAGGCCGGAGTCCGCTGCCAGTATTTCGTGAACCACAGCGATTCGGCCGGCGGCTCAACTCTGGGCAACATCCTCACGTCCCAGATTCCGCTGCGCGGCGTTGATGTGGGTTCGCCGATATGGGCCATGCATTCCGTGCGCGAAACGGCCTCGCTGAGCGACCATGCCGACATGACCGCAGTGTTCCGCACCTTCTACGCACTCTGATTCCTCACCTTTAAACCGATAAAAAAAAGCGTATGTGAATTTTTTCATACGCTTTTTTTATCCGGATGTCACAAAACGGACGGCCCGTTCGTCCCGTTTATAGATATGGAAGCAGAAAAGTTTCGTCAGACCGTCGTACCGCTTTACAGGCAACTGTATGGCGTGGCCATGGCCGTCACCGGCAATGGCGACGATGCCGCCGACATAGTGCAGGACGTGATGGTGCGTCTCTGGTCCCGCCGCGACGAACTCGATGCCGTGCAGTCGGTCAAGGCTTTCGCCGTGACGATGGCAAGGAATATGGCCATCGACCGCATCCGCTCGACGGCACGTCTGACGATGCCCGACTCGCTTCCGGAACAGGCCGTCCCGCCACCCGATTACGGCTGCGGCGACGTCGAACGCATCATAGACGTTCTGCCGCCTGTCCAGAAAGAGGTGATGACACTCCGGGCCGTGGCCGACCTTGAAATTGATGAGATTTCCCGTGTTACGGGATATACCCCGGCGAATGTGCGACAGATGCTCAGCCGGGCACGCAGAAAACTTAGACAAATTTTTATTAACCGTTCAACATGACTTCCGCTCAACTGACAACCGATGACGTCCGTCAACTCCTGGCACAATACTATGCCGGGGCTACAACCGTGGCCCAGGAAGCC
>CAJJOO010000333.1 GCA_905193395.1 uncultured Porphyromonadaceae bacterium | reverse complement strand
TTTTCAGTTTGGGTCACCACATTTCTAAGGCTTGGATATGGTTAAAGTCTGTTAAAGTTCGGGGGGCGTATTGGGGCGGTTTGGTGGAGTTGAGCGGTGCTGAACGATGATGAATGGCATAAAAATCGACCTCCGAATATCAGCGTGTTAGACATGGAAACACTTGGATAAGCATACGCCACTACACGAATAAGATCCGTTATATCAATAGATTCCTCTGACTTCATACGGCAAAGGTAACGTTATACCCATGGACTTACCTTCTGCGCCCACCGAAAAATCCGCTGACCCGGACTTTGTGCCGTGACATCGTTGTGCCGGAGAATTGGGCGGATGGGATAATTTTGTTGCCTTCGGGGCCTATTTCGGACTATTTTTAAGCGGGTTTCCATATTTTTCGCTAAATTTGCATCAAAGAATTGCCTTGCGGCACCGCGCACCGGCCTTCGGCCGACGTCCGTTATTCTTTTTCTGCGAATATTTTCATAAATTTGCACTGAAATGTGCCGTCGTCTGTTGCATATTATCCTGCTGATTGCCTTCCTGGGGTCTTGCCTGCCGCTTTCGGGGGCGGGTACCAAGGCTTTTACTGTGGTCATTGATCCCGGCCACGGCGGCAAGGATTATGGCTGTATGGGCGACCGCGCCAATGAGAAGACTATCGTGCTGGATGTAGCCAAACGTCTGGGCGAACTTATCCGTGAGGAACATCCCGAGGTGAAGGTGCTCTTTACGCGCGATGATGACCGTTTCATTGCCCTGAACGAGCGTGCGGCAATCGCCAACCGTGCCGATGCCGACCTTTTTATCTCGATTCATGTGAATTCGGTTGACCGTCGCACCAAGGGGCGCCGTAACATACACGGGGCGTCCGTGTATACGCTGGGTCTGCACCGTACGGACGATAATCTCGCCGTCGCCATGCGTGAGAACAGTGTGATTGAACTGGAAAAAGATTTCTCGGAGACATACCAGGGTTTTGACCCGTCGTCGTCCGAGTCCTATATCATCTTTGAACTGACCCAGAACACGCATCAGCGCAATTCCATCGAACTGGCCGAACAAATCCGTGACCAGTTGGTTTCGACTGCCGGCCGCGCGGACAAGGGCGTACGGCAGTCCGGTTTCCTGGTTCTACGCGCTACATCGATGCCTGCCGTCCTGGTTGAACTGGATTTCATATGCAATCCCGATGCCGAGAATTTTCTGAATTCTTCGGACGGACGGCGTGACTGCGCCCGCTCCATCGCGAACGCTTTCACGGCCTATTATGGCCGCCACGGTGCCACGGGAACGGCTTCCTCAAGGTCAACGGCATCGACGCAGACCGGGGCCTCATCATCGGCTCCTGCGGGGAGTGCCACGGCGCAGCAGAGCGGTGAAATCACCTACGCCGTGCAGTTCCTGACCTCGCCCACGCCCGTTGACGCCTCCGATGCACGAATCGCAGGGGTGAAGGAGGTGGCATATTACATACATGATAACACATATAAATATATATCAGGCAATTTCCGAAAACTGTCCGACGCCAAAAAACGGCTGAGACTTATCAGAAAATCGTATCCTGAAGCGTTTATTATTAAGATGCAGGACGGGCAGCGGGTTCAGTGACCGGATTTGTCGCCCAACCGGAAAAACACAGCATATACAATACGACATTCAACAGGTAATGAAAAAAATCTTCCGCAAAGAATTGATAATCGGACTTATAGTCCTGGTTTCCATGGCCATCCTTTTCGTGGGCATCGACTTCCTCAAAGGGGTGAATGTTTTCAAGGCCGCCAACTATTATTATGTGACCTACGACAATGTCCTTGGTCTGGCCAAGAGCGCACCGGTGAACCTGAATGGTTTCAAGGTGGGCCTTGTGCGCGAGATTTCCTATGACTATGACAATCCCGGCCATGTGCTGGTAGAGGTTTCGCTCGACAAGCATCTCAAAGTCCCCAAAGGCACCCGTGCCCTGCTGGTAACGGACCTCCTGGGGACGGCCACGATATCGCTCGAACTGGGTAAAGACAAGGATTTCCACGACGTTGGCGACCACCTGGAGGGCGTTGTTCCGAAAGGCATGATGGACAACGTGCAGGAAAACCTGATGCCCTCTCTGGCCGGCATATTCCCGAAAGTCGACACGCTGCTGACTTCGGTCAACGCCCTGGTGTCGAATCCCGCCCTGGCAACATCGGTGGCCAGACTTGACGCCATCACAGCCAACCTGGAAGCGACGACCCGTCAACTCAACGCACTGATGCGGACGCTTCCCGCGATTTCGGCAAATATCAATTCCATTACATCGAATCTGAATTCTTCGTCGGCCGACATCGCCGAAATTACTTCCGACCTCAGTGCGGTGCCTCTTGATTCGATTGCCGACAACATTCAGGCGCTCACCGAGAATCTCCGTCAACTCACG
>CAJJOO010000332.1 GCA_905193395.1 uncultured Porphyromonadaceae bacterium | reverse complement strand
GAGGCCTCGGCGCCATAGCGGCGGTCGCCCCCGATGGGCAGCCCAAAGTCCTTGAGGTGGACGCGGATCTGGTTCTTGCGGCCGGTTTCCAGTTGCAGTTCCAGCATGGTGTATCCTCCGCGTGATTTCAACACCTTGTAGCGCGTCACGGCGGGTTTGCCCTCGGCGGGATTGTCGGTGGAATATACCTCGTGGTTGGCGTTTTCAGCCAGATAGGATGAGATGGTGCCCTCGTCCTGCTCGGGGCGACCCTTGACGATGGCCACGTAGCGGCGCTCCAGAACCATGTTGTTCCAGTTGTGCTGCAGGTTGTTCTTGGCCTCCTCGGTGCGGGCGAATACCATCAGCCCCGAGGTCTGCTGGTCGAGACGGTGGACAATGAAAATCTTGTTGCGCGGGTCGACGCGCTTCACATAGTCGCGCAGCAGCCAGTAGGCCGTGCCTTCGTGTTTGCGGTCGGTGCCCATAGACAGCAGGCCGTAGCCTTTGTTCACGACGATTATGTCATCGTCCTCATAGACAATCTGAAGGCGGCGGTTGCTGAATGTCTGAAATTCGCGCGAGAGGTTCACCTTCACCACGGTGCCTTCGGGCAGCGGAGTGTCAAACTGGGTGGTGACGGTGTTCCCCACCATCACCTGGCGGTGTTTCAGGAAGTTCTTGACGTTGGTGCGCTTGCGGTCGGGCATTGCCTCGATGAGGAACTGCAGCAGCGGTGCCGCATCCTTGCCGGCCTTGAATGTCAGTATGGTGTCGGGCTTGAACGGCGCGCGTTCGGCTCCGGGTTTTGTGGTGCGTGGGCGTGGCGACATGGCAGTCAGGATTTTTTAGTTGACGATGCTGTGCGGCGGGTGCGCGGCTTTGCGGGTTTCTCGTCCTGCGCGCGGACAATATCGCGCACCTGGTCGAGGCTCAGAGCCGCGGGCTCTGTCACGGTCTTGGGAATCTTGTAGTTCTTGCCGGCGGCCGCTATATACACGCCGTAGCGGCCGTTGAGAATCTGTATGCCGGGTTCGTCGGGGAAGGTCTTGACGATGCGTTCGGCCTCGCTGTGGCGTTTCTCCTCGATGAGGGCGATTGCCTCTTCCAGGGTGACGGCGGCCGGCGCCATGGTCTTGGGAATCGAGACGAATTTGCCGTTGTGGCGCACGTATGGACCGAAGCGGCCGATTGCCACGGTCACGTCCTTGCCCTCGAACTGGCCCAGTTCGCGTGGGAATTCAAAGAGTTTCAGGGCCTCGTCGAGGGTGATGGTCGACATCGACTGGCCTTTGAGCAGCGAGGCGAAGAGGGGCTTGTTGTCGCCCTCGGAATCGCCCACCTGGACCAGCGGGCCGAAACGGCCGATTTTCACCGTCACGGGGCGTCCCTGGGGGTCGGTGCCCAGCAGGCGTTCGCCCACCTTGTGTTCCATGCGCATGTTCATCGTGCTGTCGATGGCTGGGTGGAAACGGTCGTAGAATGTCTTGATTTCCGAGTTCCAGGGGAATTTGCCCTCGGCTATGTCGTCGAAGCGTTCCTCGACCCTTGCGGTGAAGTTGTAGTCGAGAATCTCGGGGAAGTAGCGGGTCAGGAACTCGTTCACCACCATGCCGATGTCGGTGGGAATCAGTTTGCCCTTTTCATTGCCGGCGATTTCGCTGTGAGTCTCGCGGGTGATGTTCCCGTCGGCGTCGGCGCGCAGCACGGTGAAGTCGCGGCGCTGGCCCTCGCGTTCGCCGCGTTCGATGTATTCGCGGTGCTGGATTGTGGAGATTGTGGGAGCGTAGGTCGAGGGACGGCCGATGCCCAGTTCCTCCATCTTTTTCACCAGCGAGGCCTCGGTGTAGCGCGGGGGCTGCTGGGTGAAGCGCTCGGTGGCGGTGATTTCGTTCACAGTCAGGGGCATGTTGCCTGTCAGACGAGGCAGCAGTGTGCCGCCCTGCGGTTCGGCCTGGTCGTCGTCGCGGCCCTCGGCATAGACGTGCAGGAAACCGTCGAAAGTGACGGTCTCGCCGACGGCGGTGAAATGCTCGGGCACGTCGGGCGATACGATTTCGGCTGTTGTCTTTTCAAAGCGCGCATCGGCCATCTGCGAGGCTATGGCGCGGCGGCGTATCAGGGTGTATAGTTTCTTTTCGCGGTCGTTTGTATCGGCCGGCACGGTCACTGACACGTCGGTCGGTCGGATGGCCTCGTGGGCTTCCTGGGCGCCTTTCGAGTGTGTGTGGTAGTGGCGCGCGGTGAGATATTCGGGGCCGATGTTGCGGGTGATTTCTCCGGCGATGGCAGTCATGGCTTCGTCCGAAAGATTCATCGAGTCGGTACGCATGTATGTGATGTGACCGGCTTCGTAGAGGCGCTGTGCCACCATCATGGTCTGTGCCACGGTGAATCCCAGTTTGCGGGCAGCCTCCTGTTGCAGGGTTGAGGTGGTGAAGGGCGGT
>CAJJOO010000331.1 GCA_905193395.1 uncultured Porphyromonadaceae bacterium | reverse complement strand
TTTCGCTTATCGGTACCTTCGGTGTGATGCTGGTCTTCGGATTCTCACTCAACATGCTCACCCTGCTTGGACTTATTCTCGCAATAGGCATCGTGGTTGACGACGCTATCGTGGTGGTGGAAAACGTCGACCGCATCATGGAACAGGACCATGTCGACGCTCCGGAGGCCACGCGCCGTGCCATGAACAACCTCGGCTCGGCCCTGGTGGGAATGTCACTGGTGCTGTGCGCCGTATTCGTGCCCGTAAGTTTCCTGCCGGGCATCACCGGCCAACTCTACCGCCAGTTCACCGTCACAATCGCCGTTTCCGTGATTATATCTACCATCGTGGCCCTGACGCTTTCGCCGGTGATGTGCGCCAGGCTGTTGAGACCCTCGGGCCATCGTCCCAAGGCACGCATATTCCGCCGCATCAACATGTGGCTGGCCCGCGGCAACCGGTATTACGGCCACCGGATCGACGACGCCATCCGGCGCCCTAAGTTTATGTACGGCATTTACGCCACGGCAATAATCGCAATCCTCGCGCTGAACTATGTGGTGCCGGGCAGTTTCATGACCCCAGAGGACCAGGGGTATTTCACCGTCGAACTGTCGCTGCCGGAGGGTGCCTCCATCGACCGCACACGCGCCGTGACCGAACGCGCCATGAATTTCCTGCTCGCCGACCCCGACGTTGAATACGTGCTGAACGTCACCGGCTCGTCGCCTCGCCTCGGCACCAACCAGGCCCACTCGCAGATGACCGTAATCCTCAAGCCCTGGGGCGAAAGGCAGACGCTCGACCTCAACGAAATCAAGGACCGCGTGATGGCCACACTGTCCACCTACCCCGAATGTCAGGCCCACATCTCAACCCCGGCCATCATTCCGGGCCTCGGAACCGGAGGCGGCTTCGAGATGATGCTCGAGGCACGCGGCGAAACCTCATACGCCACACTCTGCGCCCAGGTCGACTCAATCATCACCCTTGCAGCCGACGAACCGGCCCTCTCGGGTGTCTCGGCCTCAATACAGCGCGACATACCACAACTGTATTTCGATGCCGACCGCGACAAGGCACGCCTCCTCGGCGTGAAAATGAGCGAGGTCTTCCTCACACTCAAAGCCCTCACCGGGTCGCAGTATATCAACGACTTCAACCTTTTCAACCGCATCTACCGCGTATACATGCAGGCCGAGCCCGAATATCGCCTCAACCGCGGAAGTCTCAACCTCTTCGCCGTCCGCGGCGACGGCGGCAACATGATTCCCGTCACCTCGCTCGGCTCCACACGCTATACCACCGGTCCCGGCACCATCAGCCGCTTCAACATGTTCAACTCCGTGAAAATCACCGGCGAGGCGGCTCCGGGATACTCGTCGGGCCAGGCAATGCAGGCAATCGAGAATATTGCCCGTGCTGTTGCCGGCCCGTCGGCAGGAATCGAATGGAGCGGTCTCTCGTTCCAGGAGAAACAATCCGGCGGCAACATTGGGCTGGTTCTCCTTCTGGCAATCATCTTCGTCTTCCTGGTCCTCGCCGCGCTGTACGAGAGTTGGACCGTCCCCATCGCCGTGATTCTTTCACTCCCCGTGGCAGGTGTCGGCGCTTACCTGGGCGTCTGGATCTGCGGGCTGGAAAACAATGTCTATTTCCAGATAGGACTGGTAATGCTCGTGGGCCTTGTGGCAAAGAACGCCATTCTGATTGTCGAATTCGCTCAGGAAAACCTGCAGAAAGGCATGGAACCGGCCCGCGCGGCCATCAAGGCCGCCGCCCTCAGGTTCCGTCCCATAGTCATGACCTCGCTGGCTTTCATGCTCGGACTCGTGCCCCTGCTTTTCGCCTCAGGCCCCGGCAGTGTGGCACGCCGTGACATCGGCACCGGCGTATTCTTCGGTATGATTGTGGCAATCACGCTTGGAATCGTTTTCGTACCATTCTTCTTCGTGGCGGTATGCAATGCCAGGCGCAGGATGCAGAACTTCAAATTAACACGCAAACGCTCATGAAACATATCCTCCTCATCACCTCGGCAGTCGCGGGGCTGTTCCTTGCTTCATGCTCGGGGACGAAAAACCTCACCCCGGCGTCGCTCGACCTGCCCGACTACATCACCCTGGCCGACGATTCAGCCGCATCGTTGGCCGACATGCACTGGTGGCAGGTATATACTGATTCCACTCTGGCCGCACTCATCGAACGTGTCTTGGCCAACAACCCCGACCTGGAAATCGCCGCCGAGCGCATCGAACAACTCCGCGAACTATACGGTATTGAAAAACTCAACTACGCGCCGACCGTAACCGCTTTCGCCGCCGCCGACCAGGAAACCAACCACTACGACGGCGAGGATTTCAAACGCGACCGAGAATTCGACTTCAAGGCGACCCTCAACTGGGAAATCGACCTCTGGGGAGGCCTGTCGGCGCGCAAACGCGCC
>CAJJOO010000330.1 GCA_905193395.1 uncultured Porphyromonadaceae bacterium | reverse complement strand
CCAGTCGGTTGCGCATCGAGCGGGCGTTGAACAACTGCTTGAACTGCCCTGCGACAACGCTGTACGGCCGCAGGCTCTCGCGGATGCCTCCCCCCCCCTCGGTCACGGCCACTCGGCGGGTGCGGATTTCAAAGGTGTCGCCGGCCACCACCATCATCGACGAACCGCCTGCATTGCGGTTGGCGGCGTAGATTGTGGATTCGACCGGGCGGGTCGAGTCGCCGCCCTGAACGGCGCGCTCGTAGGCAGCACGATAGGCGCTTTCAGATGTCTTGCATGCCGCCAGCGCCGTAAGGGCGGCCAGGATTATCACCAGTTTTTTCATACCGAACGTTTTCCGAGTTCAATAACACGAAGGTCGCAGAGGCGGCCGGAATCTATGTCGAGACGCAGCAGGGTGCGTTTCTGCTGCCAGCCGTGCCATCCGGCAGCGCCGGGGTTGATGTGCAGCAGGTCCAGTTCCTTGTCGTACATCACCTTGAGGATGTGGCTGTGGCCGGCAACCATCACCGCCGGGCGCGACTCGATGAGCATGCGGCGCACTCCGGCTGCATAATGGCCGGGATAGCCGCCGATGTGTGTCATCCACACCTTGACGCCGTCGACGGTGAATTCGGCCACCTCGGGACAACGCCGCAACATGGGTCCGTGGTCTATGTTTCCGCGCACAGCCCTCACCACGGGCGCAACGGCCTCGAGGCGCTGAAGAGTGTCCTCGCAGCCGATGTCGCCGGCATGCCAGATTTCGTCGCAGTCCTTGAAGTGCAGGGCATAGCGGTCGTCCCAGCATGAATGTGTGTCGCTCAGGATGCCTATACGAGTCATTTCCGGGAGATGCCCATTCGGTGGGCGATGTCGGCCGGAATTGCCTTGCGGTTCACGAGGATGTCGACGGTCTTTGCAAGGAAATAAGGCTCCGACACATAGAAGTAGCCGGCATATTCGTTGTTGGTATCCCAGGAATTCTTGACCTTGTAGTAGCGGTTGCCCAGACGGTCGACTGCGGTTCCGACAATCACCATACCGTGGTCGTCGGTGGTTTCCTGCGAGTCGAACATGTTCTGGCGCACCTCCTGGGTAATCACCATTTCCTCGACGGGGCCGTTGAAGTTGAAGCGGCTGTTCTGTCGCTCGCGGTCGGAGAGTTTCACCCAGCGGGCCAGTTCGGTGCCTTCAAGGTCGCTGCCGTCCTTTTCGGCGGGCATCAGGGCCACGCCGTCCGACCATTTGAAACCGCCCTCGCTGACGTCGGCGGCCCAGCACACGGCGTAACCGTTGGCCAGGGCATTGTCGACGATGGCCTTGAGTTCGTCGAGGGGCACGTTGTTGTATGGTGCCCACAGCCAGTTGTCGGCCACTTCAAGGACGAAAGGCTTGTAGAAGGGATGGTGAGTGAAGGAAGTGACAGCCACATAGTCATCGGGGCTGATGCCCAGCGACGCGGCGAAGGTCTGCGGCGTGTAGGTCTTGCCTCGGTAGGTGAATGTTTCGGGAAGTTTGCCCAGATAGGCGTCGAGTACGCCGTCGGCGGCTGCGCGCCAGGCGGGAGTGATGCCACGATTGGGGTTCTTGACAACGGTGCGCACGAGGCCGTCGAGAATGCCGTCGAGTTCGCCATGGACGTGCTTGTTCTGGCCGTATTCAAGGCCGGAATAGGCTTCCTCGGGGACGATGCCATAGGTTGCGATTACATATGGAACGTCCATCACCGAGCCGCCGGGGCCGAAATTGGTGCGTCCGTACATGCGCACATAGCGGTCGGCCTTGTCGCTGTAACAGTGGCGAACGACAAACATCTCGCTCAGGTCAAGGGTGTCGCCGGTGGCGCGGAGAATCTCGTCTTCGATAAAGCCGATTCCGGAGAATGCCCAGCATGTTCCGGACTTGTTCTGGTCCTTGACTGGGGTGTCGGGCACTGTGATGACATCGCGGAAGGCGAATCCTGCGGTGTCGGCGGCCACGCTGTCGGCCGGTTCGGCGGCTGCTGCCGCCATTGCGATTGCGGCAGCCATGGCCGCTGTTGCATATCTTTTCATAGCAGAATTATGTTTTTTGGTTTCTGAAGGTGAGGGCGGAAAGGTCCTGCGGTCCCCCAGCCACAAAGTTAACAATAATTTTTCAACCCCTGCACCGCGACACGGACAGCAAATCAAAAAAAATCACAATTTCGTCCCGAAAACCTGCGGTTTCGTCAAATATTTTCCCCGGACCGTTAAAAATGAATGCAAAAACTTGGCGGCTGACGATAAAAAATGTAATTTTGCACAATAAGATAAAAGAAAATCAAATCAATAAACCAATCATAGACTATGCGTTGTAAAAATTGCGGCTGGCCCAACAAACCCGGCGCCACCAACTGCAGCAAGTGCAATTCACCCCTGGACGACACTCCCGCGGCTCCCGCTCCGAAACCGGCACCCGGGAATCCGTTCCCGG
>CAJJOO010000329.1 GCA_905193395.1 uncultured Porphyromonadaceae bacterium | reverse complement strand
ATCATCTTTTTATCATCCACTGCTACAATTCTTTACAATGCCATAGCCGTTAAGGGCATTAAACGGAAGCAGATAATTGTAATGAATATTCAGGACATGTTCCCCGGCAGTACCATTGCAAGCGGCAAAATGCCACAAAAATGGATGCAGAGTATATTCTTCTTCTTACAGAAAAAAGCCTATAAAATTTCGGACGTTGTTGTCGGAATTTCCGAGGATATGCGATTGAAACTCATTGAACAGGGTGTCCCCCGTGAAAAGACAGAAGTCATTGTCAATTGGTTTGATGACAAGAGTGTCAAAGAGATTTCCTGGGAAGAAAACAGGTTTGTCAGGAAACACGATATGAAAAAAGAAAAATTCTATGTCCAATATGCAGGAACGATGGGATTTGTCTTTGATTATAAAATGGTGATTGAAGTTGCGAAAAGGCTCAAACAATATGAAGATATTCAGATTCAAATGATTGGCATGGGTAGCCAGCGCCAGGAATTTGAAGATGCGGTAAAAAATCAAAACCTGAAAAATATCGTGTTTCTGCCTTTGGAACCGCAGGAAATGGTGTCGGATGTTTACAGCGCGTGCTCCGTTTGTCTCATTCCCCTGAAACATGGAATTATCGGCAATTCGGTGCCGAGCAAAGCCGGCTTGCTGATGCAATGCAAACGGCCTATTGTGACATCGGCTGATGCCGACAGCATTTACTCCAAGGAAATTAATGAGAATAGAATCGGCATTGCATGTCCGGATGACAGACCGGATTTGGTCGCAGATGCTATTCTATCACTCTACAATAATCGAGCAGAGGCCATCGCAATGGGAAAACGGGGCTATGAATATGGTCATGTCAATTATTCAAGTTCATACAATCTGAATAAATACAATGAACTCTTTAAAAGACTAACAAAACAATAAATCAATATATATGTCAATCTTCAAAGATAAAACTTTGCTGATTACCGGCGGGACCGGTAGTTTCGGCAATGCGGTGCTGCGCCGCTTTCTGGACACGGATATCAAGGAAATCCGCATTTTCTCGCGCGACGAGAAGAAACAGGACGACATGCGCCACGAATATCAGGTGCGCTATCCCGACGTGGCCCACAAAATCAAGTTTTTTATCGGCGACGTGCGCTCGCTGGAAAGTTGCCGCAGCGTAATGCCGGGTGTGGACTACATCTTCCACGCCGCAGCGCTCAAACAGGTCCCCTCGTGCGAGTTCTTCCCGATGGAGGCCGTGAAAACCAATGTTATAGGTACCGACAATGTCCTCACCGCCGCCATCGAGGCCGGCGTGGGCGCCGTAATCTGCCTCTCGACCGACAAGGCCGCCTATCCCATCAACGCCATGGGTATCACCAAGGCAATCGAGGAGAAAGTGGCCGTGGCCAAGAGCCGCTATTCGGGCAAAACCAAAATCTGTTGCACCCGCTATGGCAACGTGATGTGCTCACGCGGTTCGGTTATTCCTCTGTGGATTGAACAGATACGCAGCGGCAACCCCATCACGCTTACCGAGCCGTCGATGACCCGCTTCATCATGAGTCTGGACGAGGCTGTCGACCTGGTGCTGTTCGCCTTCGAGCATGGCCAGAACGGCGACATCCTGGTCCAGAAGGCACCCGCCTGCACCATCGGCACCCAGGCCGAAGCCGTCTGCGAACTGTTCGGCGGACGGAAAGAGGATATCAAGGTCATCGGCATCCGCCACGGCGAAAAGATGTACGAGACGCTGCTCACCAACGAGGAATGTGCCAAGGCCGTGGACCTGGGCGATTTCTACCGCGTCCCCGCCGACAACCGCGGCCTGAATTACGACAAGTTCTTCAAAGAAGGAGACGAGACCCGCAACACACTGTCAGAATTCAACTCCAACAACACCCGCCAACTGGATGTGGCAGAGACCAAAGAAAAAATCGCCGCACTGGAATATATCCAGAACGAACTCAACGGCAACGGAAACTTCGTACAATAATAGACAGAAGAACAAAAGAAGGGTGATAAGAACAGAAGAAGGCGGATTAGAACAGTAAGTTTTTGTCTGTTATCTTTCTTCTTTTCTTAACCGGTATTTACGTTCCGCCTGGAATTTCGGAGATCCGAAATTAAGCAGTATCCCATTGTCAATTCCAGTCATATTAAGATAATTGACAAGTTGTACGCCATTCAGAGGCGTGATATTATCCACGGCTTTAAGTTCCAAAATCACTTTCTTCTCGACAATTATGTCGACACGGAACTTTCCGATTATCTGTCCTTTATATCTGGCGTCAAGCCAAACCTCGCTTTCTGCATTGAGGCCCTGCTCATGAAGTTCAATCAGCAACGCTCTGTGATATATACGCTCATAAAATCCCGGCGGCAATGCAAGATGTACTTTGTAAGCGCATTGGATAATTCTTCTGATCAGTTCTTCAGTTTCCATTTTTTACTTTTTCCACAAAATTAA
>CAJJOO010000328.1 GCA_905193395.1 uncultured Porphyromonadaceae bacterium | reverse complement strand
GGACCTTGAAAAATTCCAACTTTTCATGGTCGACATCATGATGGGCGACCTCAGCGGATTCGATTTCGCAAAACGGCTGCGCAACGTCACCGCCACCGAAAACATTCCTATAATCTTCTGCTCGGCCCTCAACGAGGAAGACGAGAAGGTGATGGGCCTCAACATCGGGGCCGACGACTACGTCACAAAGCCTTTTGAGATGCGCGAGCTCATCGCCCGCGTCCGCGCCGTGCTGCGCCGCGCCCGCCAGAACGCCCAGATTCCCGCCGCTCCGGCCGTCGACTCCGAATACGAACCCGACCTCACATTCAAGACTCTGCGCATCGATCGCAACGAAAAGATTTCATACCTCGACGGGCAGCCCCTGCAACTAACCCGCACCGAATTCGAGATTCTCGAGTTCTTCCTCACCCACCGCAACCGCATTTACTCCCGCCGCGAAATCATCAGCAACGTCTGGGGCGAGGATGTCGTTGTCACAAACCGCACAATCGACACCAACATCACACGTCTGCGCAAGAAACTAGGCGATTACAGCGCCAACATCGTCGCCCGCCAGGGCTTCGGCTATGGGTTTAAAGAGACATACTAAATACCAGTGGAGGCTTTTCTTCCCGGGCGTCATCATCATATGGCTCATCATCGCGATGATGGGCATCTGGATGTACCGCAACGAAAGAAAACTCCGGATAGAAGGGCTGCAGAACCAGATTGAATTCATCAACTCGCGTATCGTTGAATCCTATAACGCCAACGAAAACCCCGAGTCGTTCTACCGGTTCATCAGCAAATACTACATCAACCACCCGCTTTACGACCAGATTCGGGTCACTACCTACTACAACGGCAAACTGCTCTCACACGTCGGCGCCCCCATCCTCCCGGCCGACACACGCCGCTTCATCGACGGCAAACTGAATCTTGAGGAAAACGTCGACACCGACGAAAACCGCCGTAAGGCCAACCTGTACTACGACGTGCGGTACAGCGACGACCGCCGTCTGGCAGTCTACACCATGCTGCCATTCGACGACCAGGTAATCAAGGCCACAAGCGTGTCCAACTCGCTGTTCTACCTCCTCATCGCCCTGGCAGTGCTCGGCACCATCCTCACATACATCACCACCCGACGACTGGGACGAAACATCCGATTCCTGCGCGACTTCGCCGAACGAGCCACGAACGACCTGAATTTCGTCCCGAGCGACCATTTCTCGCACGACGAACTCGGAGACATCTCCCGCCACATCGTGAACTTCTACAATGAACGCAACCGCACGATTATCAAAATCCAGCGCGAACACCATATCGCCATTCACGCACTCGAGGAGAAGAACCGCCTCAAACGCGAACTCACAAACAACGTCAACCACGAACTCAAAACGCCCATCAGCGTCATAAAAGGCTATCTCGACACTATCAACGAGAACCCTGAGATGGACGACGCATCCCGCCGCCATTTCCTGTTGAAAGTAAGCGAACACGTCGACCGCCTCACCCAACTGGTCAACGACATCTCAAACATCACCCGCCTGGAATACGGCTCGCAAATGATTAACACCGAGCCGATTAACTTCCACGAAATCGTATTCCAGTGCGTCAGTGAATTCGAGACCTCCGGCATGCTGGGCAGCATGATTTTCAACTACGACATTCCCACATACTGCCGCGTCATCGGCAACGCCTCGCTGCTCACGGCCGTCATCAACAACCTGACCAAAAACGCCGTGGCATACTCCAAGGGAACCGAAATCAACTTGATTCTTACCGACAAGGACGACACATTCTTCCACTTTGCATTCTACGACAACGGCGCGGGCGTCAAGGAGGAAAGTATTCCCCACCTGTTCGAACGCTTCTTCCGCGAGGACAACGGTCGCTCGCGCAAAAAAGGCGGAACCGGACTCGGACTGCCAATTGTCCAGAATACCATCGAGGCCCTGGGCGGCAACATCACCGTCGCCAACCGCAAGGGCGGCGGCCTGATTTTCCGCTTCACCCTATGCCGCGTCAAGGAGCAGGACAACCACACCGACTGACACCCCTACCCATTGATGAAAACCTTGATGAAAACCGTTATGCTCGTTTTCGGGACACGTCCCGAAGCCATCAAGATGGCTCCCCTGGTTAAGGAATTCCAAAAGCATCCCGACTCATTCCGCACACTCGTCTGCGTCACCGGCCAGCACCGCCAGATGCTCGACCAGGTTCTGGAAATTTTCGACATCCGTCCCGACTACGACCTCAATATCATGCGACAGGGGCAGGACCTTTACGACGTCACGGCCCGTGTGCTGACCGGCATGCGCGATGTGCTTGCCGAGGCGCGCCCCGACATCGTCCTTGTCCACGGCGACACCACAACATCCACTGCCGCGGCCCTCGCCGCCTTCTACCGGCAGATTCCCGTCGGCCATGTCGAAGCAGGTCTGCGCACCCACAACATCTATTCCCCAT
>CAJJOO010000327.1 GCA_905193395.1 uncultured Porphyromonadaceae bacterium | reverse complement strand
TCATGGCCCTTATCGGCCTGATTATCGCCACGCTGGTCAACCTGTTTGTCGCCAGCAGCACGCTCGACTGGATTATCAGTTTCGCAGGCGTGATTATCTTCGTGGGCCTCACCGCCTGGGACACCCAGCAAATCAAGAATATGGCCTCGATGATGCCCGCCGACCAGCACGGACGCCTGGCCACACTCGGCGCCCTGAGCCTTTATCTCGACTTCATCAACCTCTTCCTGTATCTGCTGCGCTTCTTCGGCTCAAGCCGCGACTGACACGGCATGACAGCGATACAGCGTATACGCCAATTCTGCCCGGCCTATCGGCAGCTCCTCGTCCTGGGGCTGCCGATACTGGCCGGGCAGTTGGGTACTGTCACCGTCGGTTTCGCCGACAATATCATGGTGGGACGGTATTCCACCGACGCCCTCGCCTCGGCATCGTTTGTCAACAACCTGTTCAACACGGCCGTTTTCGCGCTTTTGGGCTTCACCTACGGACTCACGCCGCTTGCAGGCGCCCTGTTCGGATCGGGCCAGAGCGAACGCATCGGCGCGATGACCCGCAATGCCTTGTGGCTCAACATTGTTTTCTCGTTGCTGGTGACTGCAATGATGGCCATTGTCTATCTGTTCGTTGACCGGCTGGGCCAGCCGGCCCACCTGCTGCCGCTTATCCGGCCTTATTTCCTGCTGTATCTGGGCGGTCTGGTTGCCGTGGCGGTGTTCAATGTCCTGGCCCAATGGTGCTATGCCATCAACAACACCGCGCTGCCGATGTGGATAATCCTGGGGGCCAACGGCCTCAACATTCTGGGCAACTACCTGCTGATATACGGCAAGTGCGGTCTGCCCGAAATGGGGCTTACCGGCGCCGGAATCGCCACCCTGGCGGCGCGATTCACCGCAATGTTCGCCCTGCTGGGATTCCTGCTGCTGAGCCGGCGCTTCCGCGCCTACCGCGACGGCTTCCTGCACACGCGCTGCAACCGTGGCGACACACGCCGCCTGGCACTCACCTCGCTGCCCGTATCGTTGCAGATGACCTTCGAGAGCGGTTCCTTCACAGCAGCCGCCGTCATGACCGGATGGCTCGGAGCCATTCCGCTGGCATCGTTCCAGATTGCCGTAATCATCGGCATGCTCGGCTTCACGATTTATTACAGCGTGGGGTCGGCGATATCCATCAAGGTCGCCAACGCAGCCGGCGAAAACGATGTGCCCATGATGCGCCATTACGCCTGGGCAGGCTACCACATCATGCTGCTGATAATGACCTGCTCGTCACTCATTTTCATCTTCGCGGGACGTATTATCATGGGGGCTTTCAGCACCGACGCCGCCGTTCTGGCACTGGCCTCGACACTGATATTTCCGCTGGTCCTATATCAGTTGGGCGACGCCACGCAGATTACCTTCGCCAATGCCCTGCGCGGCACCTCGCACGTGATGCCCATGCTTTGGATAGCATTTTTCTGCTACGTAATCATCGGTATTCCGGCGACCTATCTGCTCGGATTCCCGGCCGGCCTGGGCACCTACGGAATCCTGCTCAGTTTCTCGGTGAGCCTCTTTGCCGCCGGCGCCCTGTTCCTTTTCTTCTTCCTGCGGGCCACGCGAAAAGGACCTAAAAAATGCTAAATAATTGCCTGCGGCACAGCCCTCGCCGTCCGTTTTTTGTTACTTTTGTTGTATAGTTGACGCCAAGTGAGTAACTTTGCTCCGACGTTTCCGAAACTGCATACAAACATAAAAAACACATAATAACTATATAACTATGTCAGAAAAAGAACTTAACCGCCTCAGTTATGCCCTGGGACTGAGCATGGGCAACAATTTCCGTGCCTCGGGCATCGACAGCATAGACGTACAGGACTTTGCCGACGGCGTAGCCGCCGTGTTCAACGGTGTCGCACCTAAAATGTCGTATGACGAAGCCAAGGAAGAAATCAGAAAATATTTCACCGCCCTCGAAGAACGCCAGCAGGCCGAGGCCCGCGTCGCTTCCGAAGCCAACGCCAAGGCCGGCCGCGAATTCCTCGACAAGAACGGCAAACGCGAGGAAGTGAAAATCACTCCTTCGGGACTGCAATATGAAGTAATCGAGGAAGGCAACGGCGCCACACCCAAGGCAACTGACCGCGTGACCGTACACTACACCGGGCGCCTCATCGACGGTACCGTATTCGATTCCAGCGAGGAACGCGGCGAACCCGCCACCTTCGGCGTCAACCAGGTTATCCCCGGCTGGGTCGAGGCTCTGCAAATGATGAAGGAAGGCGCAAAATGGCGTCTGTTCATCCCCTCGAACCTCGCTTACGGCTCGCAGGGCGTCCCCGGCATCGGACCCGACCAGACCCTGATTTTCGATGTGACACTGCTCAAGGTCGAAGGCAAGTAACAAAATGATACGACGCCTTCTGACCCTCGTGGTGGCCATCGCGGCCCTGGCCGCGCCGGCTGTCCACGCGCAGACCATGCCGCAG
>CAJJOO010000326.1 GCA_905193395.1 uncultured Porphyromonadaceae bacterium | reverse complement strand
GCTGCGTGGGGGGCGCCCTTGCGGGGTTCGTCTTTTTTAATTAACTTTGCACCAAAATTTATGGACATGAAAATTCTTGTAACCGGGTGCCGCGGGCAACTGGGCATTGAGTTGCGTCGTGCGCTCGAACATCGTATGCCCGGCATCACAACCTATACCGACAAGGACACCCTTGACCTCACCGACCGCGCCGCCGTCGACACGTTTATGCGTGCCGGCGATTTCAGCCACGTGATCAACTGCGCGGCATATACCGCCGTAGACCGTGCCGAGGACGAGAAAATGGAATGTGCCGCCGCCAATATCGACACTGTCACCAACCTTGCACGCCTGGCCGACGAACTGGGATACAGAATCATTCACATTTCGACCGACTACGTTTTCGACGGCCGCACCTGCCGCCCCTATACCGAGAGCGACAAGGTGAATCCCATGTCGCAGTACGGCTCGACCAAGCGCAAGGGCGAGACTTCCCTTCTGGGCCTCGCACCCGAAAGCATAATCATCCGCACGGGCTGGCTCTACTCGGCGGGCGGCCATAACTTTGTCAGGACCATACTTGCCAGGGCCGCTGCCGACAGGTCGCTGCGCGTAGTCACCGACCAGATCGGCACGCCCACCTATGCCGCCGACCTTGCCGCCGCCATCCTCGAGATTCTGTTCTCGCCCCAGTGGGTGCCCGGAATCGTGAATTTCAGCAACGAGGGTGTCGCCTCGTGGTATGATTTTGCCGTTGCAATCGTGGCCGAGGCAGGCCTGGAAGGTGTCGAAATCACCCCCGTGCTCACCGGCGAATATCCCACCCAGGCAATCCGTCCGTATTACAGCGTACTCGACAAGAGCCGTTACAAGGCCACATACGGAGTTTCGATTCCACATTGGCGCGAGGCCCTGAAACGTTGCATCAAACAACTCAATTCCAACCCGGAACAATGTCAGAACTAAGCGACGAAATCCGCCGCCGGCGCACCTTCGCCATCATCTCGCACCCCGACGCCGGCAAAACCACCCTCACCGAGAAACTCCTGCTCTATGGCGGCGCTATCCATATCGCCGGTGCCGTCAAAAGCAACAAAATCAAGAAAACCGCCACCAGCGACTGGATGGAAATCGAAAAACAGCGCGGTATCTCCGTCACCTCCTCGGTGCTCCAGTTCCAGTACGAAGGCTTCTGCATCAACATTCTCGATACCCCGGGCCACCAGGATTTCGCCGAGGACACCTACCGCACCCTTACGGCCGTCGATTCCGTAATCATCGTGGTCGACGTGGCCAAGGGCGTCGAGCAGCAGACCCGCAAACTCATGGAAGTGTGCCGTATGCGCAACACCCCCGTGATTATTTTCGTCAACAAACTCGACCGCGAGGGCCGCGACCCCTTCGACATCCTCGACGAACTGGAATCCGAACTGAAAATCGGCGTCCGTCCCCTCAGTTGGCCCATCAATATCGGCGCCAAATTCAAGGGCGTCTATAATATCTACGAACACGGCCTCGACCTCTTCACTCCCGACAAACAGAAGGTTACCGAGCGTGTGGAAATCGACGACGTCAACGACCCGCGTATCGACGAGGCCGTCGGTCCGGCCGATGCCGCCAAGTTGCGCGAGGACCTGGAACTTATCGAAGGCGTATACCCGGAATTCGACGTTCAGGATTATCTCGACGCCCGCATCGCTCCGGTGTTCTTCGGCTCGGCCCTGAATACCTTCGGCGTCAAGGAACTGCTGGACTGCTTCGTGAAAATCGCCCCCTCGCCCCGGCCCGTCGAGGCAATCGAGCGCACCGTGCGGCCCGACGAGGATGGCTTCTCGGGCTTCGTGTTCAAGATTCATGCCAACATGGACCCCAATCACCGTTCCTGCATCGCTTTCGTGAAAATCTGCTCCGGCAAATTCGAGCGCAATGCCGTCTACCGCAACGTCGGCACCGGAAAATCCCTGAAATTCTCGTCGCCCACGGCTTTCATGGCCCAGAAAAAGAGCATCGTCGACGAGGCCTGGCCCGGCGACATCGTGGGTATTCCCGACACCGGCAACTTCAAGATCGGCGACACAATCACCTCCGGCGAGGAAATCCATTTCAAGGGCCTGCCCAGTTTCTCGCCCGAAATGTTCAAATACATCGAGAACACGGACCCCATGAAGTCCAAGCAACTCGAAAAGGGTATCCGCCAGTTGATGGACGAGGGTGTGGCCCAGTTGTTCACCAACAGTTTCAACGGCCGCAAGATTATCGGTACCGTCGGACAATTGCAGTTCGAGGTCATCCAGTACCGCCTGCTCCACGAATATGGCGCGCAATGCCGCTGGGAGCCGATTTCGCTCTACAAGGCCTGCTGGGTCGAAAGCGACAACCCCGAGGCGCTGGAACAGTTCAAACGCCGCAAGCATCAGTATATGGCAATCGACAACCAGGGTCGCGACGTCTTCCTGGCCGATTCCAACTATGTGCTGCAGATGGCGCAGACGGACAACCCCGAGATTCGT
>CAJJOO010000325.1 GCA_905193395.1 uncultured Porphyromonadaceae bacterium | reverse complement strand
TCTGGAATTCAAGGACCGCGCCTGGGGCGGCAAAGGGGACTGGACTGACTGGGCGGTAACCGTCGCGGGCGGCGCCGCGGGGTTTGCCGTAAGGGCGTTATTCTGAATGGCTATGAGAGATATAAAGTATATCGTGGTGCATTGTTCGGCGGGGAGCCAGCGTGCGAAGGCGACGGACATCGTGGCGTATCATTGCAGGACGCTGGGGTGGAGCCGCCCGGGGTACCATTATTTCATCGAGGCCGACGGCAAGGTGGTGAATATCTGGCCGGAGGAGAAGTACAGCAACGGCGTGAAGGGCCGGAATATGGAGTGTGTGAATGTGTGCTATGCCGGTGGCGTTGATACGTCGCAGCCGGGCCTGCCGCCGAAGGATACGCGGACGCCTCAGCAGAAGGCGGCGCTTATCGGGCTGCTGCGGGAGTTGCGCGGGCGCTATCCGCAGGCGGAAATCCGCGGGCACAGGGATTTCCCGGAGGTGAAAAAGGCGTGTCCGTGTTTCGACGCGAGGAAGGAGTATGCTGACTTATGAAAGACTCGACGCTGAGAAGAATTGGCTGCATGCTGCCGCTGGGAGTGATGACAGTGGGATGGTTGGCCGTGATATGGCTGCTGGTGATGCTGACGGGGTGCACGACGACGCGATATGTGCCGGTGGAGACGGTGCGGACGGAGTGGCGTGAAGCCGACACAACTGCCATATACGACCGTCTGCGCTCCTTCTTTGAATCGCTATATAGCCGCGAAACTTCTTCCGATTCGGTGGTGGAGCGAAACAAGGAAACGGTGGTGCTTAAAGAGGACGGCGACACGGCCAGGCATGACAAGGAGCGTATAGTATATGTGTCGTCCCGGCGTGAGAAAGAGTTGGTGCACAAACTGTCGCAGCGTGACAGCATTATCGACGCACTGCGCCTGCAACTTGCATCGGTAAAGTCCGATTCCATCCCGGTCCCCTACCCCG
The DNA here is from genome assembly GCA_905193395.1 of uncultured Porphyromonadaceae bacterium. GTDB lineage: Bacteria > Bacteroidota > Bacteroidia > Bacteroidales > Muribaculaceae > CAG-873. The sequence continues at coordinate 1,528 of CAJJOO010000325.1, read as the reverse complement.
TCGAGCGGCCTCTGACCCGCTGGGAACAGACGAAGATGGATTTCGGGGGCGTGGCCCTGGGGGCGCTTGCTGCGGCGGTGATTGCCGCGGTGGTGTGGCTGATTAGGAAGTTCAGGAAGTAAATCATCATTATATGCTATGGAAACACAAGGTAATGTATTTTGCGCGATGTTCGCGGTGCTGGGGGCGGCGATAGTGGATTTTTACGCACATTTGTCCGGATGGCTGGTTCTCGCGGCAGGGCTGCTGCTGCTCGACCTGCGCTTCGGCATCAAGGCGGCCAAGGTGCGCGGCGAGGCAATAAGGTTCTCGCGGGCCTGGCGCCGGACAATTAACAAGAGCGTCGACTATCTCGGATGGGTGACCGTGGCCGAGATGCTTTCGCGCACGTTCGGCGTGAATCTCGGCAAACCGGTGGTATCTATCGGCGTACTGATGATTATCTACATGATCGAACTGACCAGTTGCCTTAACAACTATTTCGAGTACAAAGGTTTGCCCTGGCACTTCGAGCCATACAACTGGGTAAAGAAAAAGGTATCATTGGGCGAATTGCTCAGAAAAAAAGAATAGCGTTTTCTTGTACTACTGACGATTTTGTGATTGGTTATTTTTGTTAGTGAATCTGCGCAGGTGCGACCGTGAGGCCGTGCCTGCGGTCTTTTTATGCCCTACTGTTCGTGAATAACTTCGCGCGATAATATCGATATTATGGAGAATAATCAGACCGCGAAAGTAACGGTTGAAATCAACGACCGCCAGGCCGAGGGGAAACTCAAGAACCTGGAAAGAAAAGCGACGGACCTGCGGGCAAAATTCGCCAGGGCTACCGAGATGGGCGACACCAAGGGCGTCCAGAGGCTCAACAAGGAAATCACGCGTGTCAACGGGCAGATTGACAAACTGCGCACGCGCGCGGCCGGCGTCCGCGCGGCAATGCAGAACCTCGACAAGGCTACGCCAAATGAACTTCGACGCGCCCTCAAACTGATTAATCAGGAACTGAATTCCGGTCGTGTGGCCCGTGGCTCCCGCGAGTGGAACGCGTATGTTGCAAAACTCCGGGAAGTCAAGGGAGAACTCCGCAAAGTTCAGGTCGAAATGAACGGGGTGTCGAAACAGGAAAGCCTGTTCTCGCGAATCCGCAACGGCGTCAATTCCTGGGGCGCCACGGCCGCGGCTGCAGTCGGCGCCTTCACCGGTGTCGTGATGTCCGGCAGGGCTGCCGTCAAGGCATATGCCGACATGGACGCCGAACAGGCCAATGTCCGCAAGTATACCGGCATGACGGCCGACGAAGTAAAAAAACTCAACGAGGCCTTCCGACAGATGGACACGCGCACTTCGCGCGAAGACCTGAACCGCCTGGCCCAGGAAGCCGGCCGCCTCGGCAAGACGTCGATGGAGGATATCCTGGGCTTCGTCCGCGCCGCCGACCAGATTAACGTCGCCCTGGACGACCTGGGCGAGGGCGCGACACTGACGCTGTCGAAACTGTCCGGTATCTTTGGCGACGAGGCAAGGTTCG
>CAJJOO010000324.1 GCA_905193395.1 uncultured Porphyromonadaceae bacterium | reverse complement strand
TCGGCAGCCTCGGGGCTTTCAGGGTCCATCTCGATAATTTCATTGTAGAAAGCGATATTTGCCTGATTGTCGCGGTAGTCGCGCAGGAGGTCTTCGAGACGTGCCAGGTGCTTGTATTCTTTGGTCAGTTTGACGAAGCGCTGACGGTCGGCGGCCACATCGGGGTCGCCAAGCAGGGTCTCGATTTCGCGGAAACGTGTGGTGTGGGCCTCGATGCGGGGTGTAAGTTCGGTCAGTGACATTGGCGGATGCAGTTTTCAGTGCAAAGATAGTGCTTTTTCCGTTAATGTGTGTAAACAATAGCGTGTGGCGAGTGTTTTATTTGATAAAGAACCTCAATCAACAGAAAACTTTCAAAAAACACTATCCATTATGAAAAAGTACATTATTGTGCTGCTGGCAGTTCTCGGACTGGGCTTCGCAGCATCGGCCCAGAAGGCACAACTGCAAATCGGTTACGGCGGCTACACACAGATGGACGCCACCAACATGCACGACGGCGGCAAGGTTAACACGGCCTGGGGTGCCCTGACTGCGGCGGTAAACTTCAAGGTGGCGCCGAAGTTCTCGCTGGGAGCCAGTTACACCTTCTCGTCGAGCGATTACAAGCATTTCGATGCCAACATCTACTATCATGTAATCATGCTGAACGGCCGCTATGACTATTACAGCAACTCAATCGTGACTATGTATGCACATCTGGGTATCGGCTGCGATATATCGCATATCTCGAACGACGAATTTTCGGAAAACAAGGGATATTTCGCATTCCAGGCCTCTCCCATCGGCGCGGAAGTGGGACTTAACCGCAACATCGCGTTGTTCGGCGAGGTCGGTTTCGGCGCGCAGGGTCTGCTGCAGGTGGGCTTCCGCTTCAATCTCTGAAAAAAAATAATACCGAACTAAATAAGGACGGGGCCGGGCCGCAAACATCAGCGTTCCGGCCCTAAATACCTGGTTATAAAGTTATTTATCCGATAATTACCGTGTTATGGAACTATATAAGTTGGGGAGTTTATTCCTTGATATAAGTATCGGCTTGCTGTTGCTCAGTGCTATTGTAAGAACGGTGCTGGCTGTGAGGTATGCCCGGCTGAACGGTTCGGGTTCTCCGAATGAGGAGCAAAAGAAGTCGTTGAGGAAGATGACACTTCCGATTGCAGTCGCAGGTCTGGTGTTCGGCATAGCGTCGCTGGTTCTGCTCCTGGTTTGCTGATACAGGAAGATTTCGTTTAGCCTTTCTTCGTCTTCGTGCGGGGGAGGGTGAGGTAGTGGCGGCGTTGAGTGTCGTGGAGGCGCTCGATGGCGTAGCGGAGCATGGTGCGCGGCATTTCCGCGGCATGATTGTCGAGGAATTCCAGCAGCAGTTCCATGCCGCCGTGTTTGCCCACTTCGCGCAGCAACCAGCCGGTGGCCTTGTGAATCAGGTCGTGGGGATGGTTGAGCAGTTTTCCGGCAATACGCAGGGTGTCGTCGTGGCGTCCTTTGCGCACCGGTGCCATGGTGGCTACGATGGCCACGCGCTGGTGCCACAGGTGGCCGTCCATGGCGGCAAGTTCGTAGAGCAGGGCGGCCTCGGATGGGTTGCGCACAATCCAGTCGCCAAGGATTTTGGGCGCGACGAGGTCGACCAGATCCCAGTTGTTTCCGCGGTCGAGAATGGAGAGATAGAAATCGACGGTGGCGCGGCGTCCGTCGTCAGTTTTTTGCCGCCGGTAGATTTCAATGAGCATGAGGAACCCGGCGAGGCGTATTTCGTGCCAGGGCGAGGCCGTGAGGGCGTCGACGTCGGCAATCTGCGCCTCGTGGCGATGGTTGCGGACCACGGTGCGTGTCTCGGGCACAACGACGCCGAGAAAGCGGTCGCCCTCGCCGTACTGGCCGGGGCCGGTCTTGAAGAATCTTTGCAAGATGGCGGCGCGGTCGGCATCGGCCAGGTCGTGGAGTTTTCGGGCGGTTTTTTCGGCTGTGTTCATGGCGAGTGTAGGCGTAAAAGCAAAGGCCATGCCCCGCCGAGGGGTGGGGACATGGCCTTTGTGGATAGATGTCGGGATAATTCGGAGTCTTATTCTTCGGCTTCCTTGCTTTCGGCGTATGCTTTGAGCAGTTTTTCCTGAACGTCGCCGGGAACGAGTTCGTAGGAGGCGAATTTCATTGTGAAGGACGAGCGTCCGCCGGTGATTGAACTGAGGGCGGTGCTGTAACTTGACATTTCTTTCAGAGGCACCTTGGCCGAGATTTTCTCGAAGCCGTTTTCGCTGGTCATACCCATGATGATGGCGCGGCGTCCCTGGAGGTCGCTCATCACGTCGCCCATCACGTCGCCGGGCACGAATACCTCGACGTCGTAAACGGGTTCGAGGACCTTGGGATTGGCGTTGCGGAAGGCTTCGCTGAAAGCGTTGCGGCCGGCCAGACGGAAGGAGATTTCGTTGGAGTCTACGGGGTGCATCTTGCCGTCGTAGATGCAGACGCGCACGTCGCGGGCATAGGAA
>CAJJOO010000323.1 GCA_905193395.1 uncultured Porphyromonadaceae bacterium | reverse complement strand
CGCCGTGACACGCGAAGTCGCCGACAAGATCGTTCCCCTCTGCGAGAAATGCGGCTGCGACATCTGCGCCCGCCTCATCGAACTCAAAGGCTACATCGTTGCCCGCAGCCAGTGGATCATCGCCGGCGACGGTGCCGCATACGACATCGGCTTCGGCGGCCTCGACCACGTACTCGCCTCCGGCAAGAACGTCAACGTCATCGTCCTCGACACCGAGGTTTACTCCAACACCGGTGGCCAGGCATCCAAGGCAACTCCTATCGGCGCTATCGCCAAATTCGCCGCTTCCGGCAAACGTGTCCGCAAGAAAGACCTCGGCCTAATCGCCTCGACCTACGGCTACGTATATGTGGCACAGGTTGCAATGGGCGCCGACCAGGCTCAGACACTCAAGGCAATCCGCGAAGCCGAAGCATACGACGGTCCCTCGCTCATCATCGCATACTCGCCCTGTATCAACCACGGCCTCCGCGCAGGCATGGGACACTCGCAGGCCGAAGAACAGCGAGCCGTCGAATGTGGCTACTGGCATCTCTGGCGTTACAACCCCGACAACGAACTCAAGAACGAAAATCCCTTCACGCTCGACTCAAAAGAACCCGACTGGGACAAATTCGAAGACTTCCTCAAGGGTGAAGTACGCTATTCTTCCGTCATGAAACAGTACCCCGCAGAGGCAGGCGAACTCTTCGCCGCCGCCAAGGCAAACGCAATGTGGCGTTACAACAACTATCGCCGCCTTGCCAAGCAGCAGTGGGGCGTAGATCCCGAAGTGAAATAAACCGTCACTGATATAAACAACTCAGGTCCGCGGCCGGGAAACCTCCCTCCGCGGACCTTTTTTATCTCCAATCCCCCCCCCTCTCTCTCCCACACATAAATCACATAAACAACATAAAACACATAAATCACAAACACCCGCCCCTCTCATTTTTCTGTTTTCAATTTTTTTTTCGTAACTTTGCGGGCGAAAATGTGGAAAGATTTGGCTGCTTGCAACCACACGAAAAAATGCTAAAATGTGCTGCTCGTCCTGCGTCGGCTCTCGCCGCGCGGGAGGCATAGCCAAATCGCACCGCTTTTCCACGAAAAGGAAACGCGGTTTTTGTTTAACTATTTAACCAGTAATTGGCTATGAACTATTTGTTTACATCCGAATCAGTCTCCGAAGGCCATCCCGACAAGGTGGCCGACCAGATCAGCGACGCCGTCCTCGACGAATTCCTCGCCCGTGACCCCGACGCCAAAGTCGCATGCGAGACCCTCGTCACCACCGGCCAGATTGTTATTGCCGGCGAGGTCCTCAGCGACTCCTATGTCAACATCATGCAGACCGCCCGCCAGGTTGCATGCTCCATCGGCTACGACCGTTCGGGCCTCGGCTTCGACGGCAACTCGTGCGGCGTGCTCCTCGCCGTTCACGAACAGAGTCCCGACATCAACCGCGGCGTCGTGCGCGAAACCGAGGACAGCCAGGGCGCCGGCGACCAGGGCATGATGTTCGGCTACGCCACCAACGAGACGCCCATCTACATGCCTCTGACGCTGGCACTGAGCCATGCCATCCTCAAGGAACTCTCCGCAATCCGTCACGAAGGCCGGCAGATGACCTACCTGCGCCCCGACGCAAAGAGCCAGGTGACCGTCGAGTACACTCCATCCGGTGTCCCTGTGCGTGTGGATACTATCGTGGTATCGACACAGCACGACGATTTCATCAACCCCGCCAACTGCAACCTCTCCCGCGAGGAATGTGACGAAAAAATGCACGCCGCCATCACCGACGACGTCCGCAACATCCTCCTGCCACGCGTTATCGCCGCTCTGCCCGAGGACATCCGCCACCTAATCGGTTCCGACGTACGCCTGCTGGTCAACCCCACCGGAAAATTCGTCGTGGGCGGTCCCGACGGCGACACCGGTCTCACCGGCCGTAAAATCATCGTCGACACATATGGTGGCCACGGTGCTCACGGCGGCGGCGCTTTCTCGGGAAAAGACCCCTCCAAGGTCGACCGTTCCGCCGCATATGCCGCACGCCACATCGCCAAGAACCTCGTGGCCGCCGGCGTCTGCGACCGCGCCCTGGTCCAGGTGGCCTACGCCATCGGCGTCGCCAGTCCCGTCAGCCTCACCGTCAACACCTACGGCACCGCACGCGTCGACCTCTCCGACGGCGAAATCTCGCGACGCGTAGCCGAAATCTTCGATATGCGCCCCGCCGCCATCATCCGCCGTCTCAAACTCCGCAACCCCATCTACCGCGAGACCGCAACCTACGGCCACGTCGGACGCACCCCGCGCACCGTTACCAAAACATTCCTCCACGACGACGGCCATACAACCTTCACCCGCGAGGTGGAACTCTTCACCTGGGAAAAACTCGACATGGTCGACGCCGTCCGCCAAGCCTTCGGCCTCTGATCCGCCACCACCGGCAACGAATCCTCCATGGCGAATCCCCCGGAACCGCTGCCACCATATTCCACGCCATCACTTCGATTC
>CAJJOO010000322.1 GCA_905193395.1 uncultured Porphyromonadaceae bacterium | reverse complement strand
TTCAGATCAACATCTTCGAAGTAAAGCGCCCCGAACTCGACGCCCAGATCGTGGCTTCCACCATCGCCCGTCAGATCGAAGGCAAAATCGCCTACCGCCGTGCCGTCAAGATGGCTGTCGCAGCCACCATGCGCTCAGGCGCCGAAGGCATCAAGGTGCAGGTCAGCGGCCGTCTCAATGGCGCCGAAATGGCCCGCTCGGAAATGTTCAAGGAAGGACGCACACCCCTGCACACCCTCCGTGCCGACATCGACTACGCTCTGGTCGAGGCCCACACCAAGGTCGGTGTCATCGGCGTCAAGGTCTGGATCTGCCGCGGCGAAGTCTACGGCAAGCGCGACCTCGCACCCCAGTTCACTGCCTCCCAGAAAGACGGCCGTCCCGCAGCAGCCGCAGGCGCTCCCCGCCGCGGTGGTTTCCGTCGTGCCAAAAACAATCGTTAAACCGCTTAAGCCGACTACAATAAAATGTTAGCACCTAAGAAAACCAAATTCCGCCGCCAGCAGAAAGGCCGCATGAAGGGCATCGCCCAGCGCGGAAACCAACTGGCATTCGGCTCCTTCGGCATCAAGACCCTCGAATCCAAATGGATCACCGGCCGTCAGATCGAAGCAGCACGTATCGCGGTGACACGTTATATGCAGCGTCAGGGTCAGATCTGGATCCGCATATTCCCCGACAAGCCCATCACTAAGAAACCTGCCGAAGTCCGTATGGGTAAAGGTAAAGGTTCGCCCGAAGGCTTTGTCGCTCCCGTAACCCCCGGACGCATCATCATCGAAGTCGAAGGCGTTCCCTTCGACATCGCGAAGGAAGCCCTGCGCCTCGCCGCTCAGAAACTTCCCGTTGTGACAAAATTTGTCGTTCGTCGCGACTACGACCCCTCTCAAAACGTGTAAACAATTATGAAAAAAGAAGAAATCAAGGAAATGACAACGGCCGACCTGCAGGAACGACTCGCAACCATGGAGAAAGAATATCTCCAGTTGAAAGTCAACCACGCAGTGTCCCCTCTTGACAACCCCGCCAAGATCACAGCCGACCGCCGCATGATTGCACGCGTCAAGACAGAGTTGCGTCAGCGTGAACTCAACAACAAATAACCCCAACGTCACATCTACAATATGGAAACACGAAATCTTAGAAAAGAGCGCATCGGGGTTGTTACCAGCAACAAAGGCGACAAGACCATCACCGTCACCATCAAATGGAAGGAAAAACACCCCATCTACGGCAAATTCGTCAACAAGAGCAAGAAATATCACGCTCACGACGAAAACAACATCTGCAGCGTCGGTGACACCGTCCGCCTGATGGAAACCCGCCCCCTGAGCAAAACCAAAAGATGGCGCTTAGTAGAAATCATCGAAAAAGTTAAATAACAATGATACAGACTGAATCACGTTTGACCGTAGCCGACAACAGCGGCGCCAAAGAAGCACTGTGCATCCACGTGCTCGGAGGCACCGGACGTCGCTACGCATCCGTAGGCGACATCATTGTCGTCTCCGTCAAGAGCGTTATCCCCAGTTCCGACGTCAAGAAAGGCACCGTATCCAAGGCCATCGTCGTACGCACCAAAAAGGAAATCCGCCGCGCCGACGGTTCCTACATCCGTTTCGACGACAACGCCTGCGTCCTGCTCAACAACGCCGGTGAACTCCGCGGCACTCGTATCTTCGGACCCGTCGCCCGCGAACTCCGCGCAACCAACATGAAGATTGTCTCACTTGCCCCTGAGGTACTCTAAGTCATTATCCACCTGATAAAAATTACACACCACGATGAAATTACATATCAAGAAAGGTGACATGGTATACGTCCTCGCAGGTGAAGACCGCGGCACCACCGGCCGCGTCCTCTCCGTCGATCCCGCCAAATACCGCGCTATCGTCGAAGGCGTCAACATCGTTACAAAAGCCACCAAGCCCACCGCTCAGTATCCCCAGGGTGGCCTCGTGAAAAAAGAAGCCCCTATTCATATTTCCAACCTCAGCCTAATCGACCCCAAGAGCGGCAAGCCCACACGCATCGCCCTCAAACGCGAGGACGGCAAATGCGTGCGAATCGCTAAAAAATCAGGACAGGAGATCAAATAATGGAAACAACACTCAGCAAAGACTACAAAGAGCGCATCGTGCCTGCCTTGACAAAGGAATTCGGCTACACCACCGTGATGCGTGTGCCCCGTCTCGAGAAAATTGTCATCAACCAGGGTATCGGTGAGGCAACACAGGACAAAAAACTCATCGACACCGCTATTGCCGAACTCACTGCCATCACCGGCCAGAAAGCCGTGGCAACACTCTCGCGCAAAGACATCTCGAACTTCAAGGTCCGCAAGAAGATGCCCATCGGCGTCCGCGTCACACTCCGCCGCGAACGCATGTATGAATTCCTCGAACGCCTCATCCGCGTCGCCCTCCCCCGTATCCGCGACTTCAAGGGCATCGAAGGCAAACTCGACGGCCGTGGCAACTACACCCTCGGCATCACCGAGCAGATCATCT
>CAJJOO010000321.1 GCA_905193395.1 uncultured Porphyromonadaceae bacterium | reverse complement strand
AGTTGATGCGATATTTCGCTGAAAGTACCGACATCCCGAGCGACCTCGAAGCCGACCGGAAACTGTTCGCCGCCATGACCGAGGCTTCGTCGGCACCCGTCCCCGAGGACCTGGAACGGCGTATCCTTGACGCAACCTGCGGTCGCCGGCGCTATTTCAGACCCTGGATTTCCGCGGCGGCATCAGTCGCCGTAGCCGTTGCACTGGCGCTTGCGTTCCTTCTGCCCCGCGGCACCGGAGATTCACAGGATTCCGTCGGGCAGATGGTAGCCCGCTATGTCGACACCCTTGTTCCGGCCGATACACTCCGGCTCCCCGACCCCGCCGACGAGGCCATTACCGTCGCCTCGGCTTCGATAAAACCTGTCGAAACAACGGTTGCCGAAGCGCCTGCCCGGCAATCCGTTCCCTCACGCCAGACAACTACAACCGACCGTTACGAGGAGATAACCGACTCGGCCGGAGCAGTCCGCGCCGCGCAACTGATGGACCGGATGCTTGAGCAATCCTTTGCCTCGGTCTCCTCTTCCTCACAGGAAGTAGGCAGCACAATTTCTTCCATTCAAAAAACCATTAACCGTATAGCCCAATGAAAAGCCGTATCTTATTTGTTCTTTTAAGTCTGCTGATATCTTCGGTATCGCTTCATGCAGCCCAAAAACGAGTATTCTCCGAATTGTCGGCCATGAATAATGTCGAGTCAATCTATATGGGTTCCTCAGTCATGCCCATTGCCATGCACAATATCAATCTGGCCGGCGGTTCCTTGCTGGTGACCGACATCGAGTCGATGGAAGTTCTGTCCTTGGAGGAATCCCAGGGAATCAAGGCTTTTGTATCGAAGGCCCGGCAGATTATCAAGAATATGTCGCTTGAGACAATTGTCGAGACTTCCGAAGACGACGAGTATAATTCGGTGATGATCATGCTTCCGCCCAAGGAAGTAGACGGCTCGACCTATGTCGAAGGCATGGTTGTGTTGTCGTACGATTCCGAAGAGGCCAAACTGATATATGTCAAGGGCATGATAAACCTTACCTTGCTGATGATGACCTATTCTAATTCAATCAACTGAGAGTCTGCCCGGGTAAATGATATTCTGATTCGACGAGCCGCGGAACTGCAGCGAGGTGTCGCGCAGGCTCTCGATGAACGGACCGTCAACCACTGCTTCGATATACCGGAGCAGTGGTTTCATTTTTGGCATGTCCAGAAGTTGGTCGTAGGTGAAGCCGGTGTATAGCCACACGGATTTTCCTCGCCGAGCCAATGCCTCGAGCAGGGGCTCGAGTCTGTCGGCCTGATACACCGGGTCGCCGCCGGTCAGAGTTACGTTGAAATCGTTGTAGTCAATGATTTGCAGCAACTCGTCGACCGTCATGTCGCGGCCGGCGTCGAAAGGCCAGGTCGAAGGGTTGTGGCAGCCCGGGCAGCGGTGGCCGCAGCCGGCAAAATAGACGGACGTGCGCAGCCCGGGGCCGTCGACCGACGTACCTTCGACTATGTCGACGATTCTCATCGGTTTCATTTGTGAACCACGCGGTCGTTCAGTTCGGCCAGTTTGGCGTTGTTCCAGCGGTCGGTCGTGCCCACAAGATAGCCGGTGATGCGCTGCAGTTTGTCAATGCGGCGGCTGTGGCATTTGGGACACTCTTCCAGATTCTCGGATGCGTCCTCGTATCCGCAGTCCATGCAGCGGTTACGGTTGTGGTTCACCGAGCAGTAGCCTATGTTGTGGCGGTCCATCAAATCCACGATGTTTGCGATTGCCTCGGGATTGTGGGTGGCGTCGCCGTCGATTTCCACATAGAATATATGTCCGCCGCGGGTCAGTTCGTGGTATGGGGCCTCCACTTCGGCCTTGTGGCGCGGCGAGCAGTGGTAGTAGACCGGCACGTGGTTGGAGTTGGTATAGTAAATCTTGTCCGTGACGCCGGGGATGATTCCGAAGGACTTGCGGTCCTTGGCGGTGAACTTGCCTGAGAGGCCTTCGGCGGGAGTTGCCAGAACCGAGAAGTTGTGGTTATAACGCTCGGAGAACTCGTTGGCCTTCGAGCGCATGTGGCCTACAATCCGCAGGCCCAGTTTCTGCGCCTCGTCGCTTTCGCCGTGGTGTTTGCCGGTCAGGGCAACGAGACATTCGGCAAGGCCTATGAATCCCATGCCCAGGGTGCCGTGGTTGATTACGGATTCCACGGTGTCCATGGGACCGAGTTTGTCGGCGCCGTTCCACAGTTTCGACATCAGCAGCGGGAACTGCTTGGCTAGGGCCGTTTTCTGGAAGTCGTAGCGGTCGCATAACTGGCGTGCGGCGATTTCAAGCACGCGGTCCAGTTCGCTGAAAAATTTGGCAATGCGTTCCTCTTTGTCGCGGATGTTCATGCACTCGATTGCGATGCGCACGATGTTGACGGTGGTGAAACTGAGGTTTCCGCGGCCGATGGAGGTCTTTTCGCCGAAACGGTCCTCGAACACGCGGGTGCGGCAACCCATCGTGGCCACCTCGTATTTATAACGTTCGGGG
>CAJJOO010000320.1 GCA_905193395.1 uncultured Porphyromonadaceae bacterium | reverse complement strand
GAATCTGGACATCCTGCCTTACGACCGTTCGCGGCTGCATCTAGGAGCCTTTAATATCGAAGAACCCGACGGCGACAACACAGCCGATATCAACTATATAGAACTGATTGTAGTCCCCGGGGTCGCCTTCGACCGCCGTGGCAACCGTGTGGGCCGCGGAAAAGGATTCTACGACCGTCTGCTGCACGACAGCCATGCCGTGACAATCGGAGTCGGATACGGGTGCCAACTCGTCGACGATTTCGAGCCGGAAGAACACGACGTTCCGCTCGATTATGTAATAACCGAACATGGAATCATCAAAATCAGACGCTGACCCTGCCGTTCCCGAGGGCTGTGTGTCCGCAAAAGACCTTGAAATCGAGGAACTGAGACTCCGCTACGCGGAACTGCTTGCCGACCCCGGTGTATTCCCTACTCGCACCAACTGGGAATTCATTACCGCCAACCAAATGGAAGGTCTTGGCGGCCTCCTATACGACAAATATCTGATTTCGCTTGCTGTTGACGATGTCGACCGCGCCGACCTTCATAATATTGCCGTCGAAGAATTTCCGCGCTATCTCGCGGCCGTAGACCACGATTATGCCGTCAGCATAATATACCCTACCCTTATCGACAATATTGATGCGGCTATGCCGCTGATAAGGCGTTGCCGGCTGTTCGACGCCGTTGAACTCTGCCGGCTTGTCGAGAGCGGACATGCCGACATTGCAGCCGACCTCGTTGACGTCTATCGGCCGTATTACAATGTGGCCGACCTCTCGCCGATGCGGCGGCTGGCCATGTTGTTTGACCATCTGCCCGTTCTTGGCGAGATCCGCAGCCAGCGCGGAATCTTCGGAACTTCCGACAAATATATCTGTCCCCGCGGACATGTGAATAATCCCGAGTCGCGCTACTGCACGCACAGCGGCTGCGGACTCGACGCACACGGCCTCACCGCCGGGCAGAACGAAGCCATCGAAACCTATAAACGACGCGTCGAAGCCCTGACAAATCTATTGAGAAACAGACAATCCGAGTAATAAAAACGGGCACCCCGGAATGATACCGGACTGCCCGCAATATTTCTGCAACAGTTATTTAGCGTACAATCACTTTCTGCTTCCCGACGATATAAAATCCCGGAAGGATGTCGATGCGGTTCTCGCCGGGTTCGACGGGGTATATTCGCGATGCACCGGTGATGTCGGTCACTGATACGGAACCAGTTGTGGCGGATATAACAGCGATAAATCCTTTGCCGGATTTGACGGCAATGCCGCTTCCAGCGGTGATGTCGTTGACGCCCAGTTGGATGTATCCGTCGCGGTCATAAAATCCGTTGTTCACGAATTTCAGATCTGCGGTCTGGTTTCCGTCGCCCGAGTGACCGTTATTGAAAATAATCTGGGTGTTTTCCGGCAGTTCGATGTTCTTGAAAGAATACTCATAGTGCCCGGTCTCCGGCATATAGGTCATGGGCGAGCCGGGCCATTTGTCGGTCACTACAACGACATCATTGCCCTGGACATACCATATATATGTGTGGAGATTGGTCCATGGGTCGGTTGTGTTGTTGTCGACGAAGCCGACATTATATGTTTCCTTGCCCTTCCATTGTGCGTTGAGCCATCGGCGGGCGCCTTGCAGACGCTGCTTCACGAAATCGGCCTTCTGCATCACGTCGGCGTTGCCGTAGGAGGGCCAGCGCTCGGCATCGCAGCGGGCAGCGGCGGCTATGCGTGCGGCGTAGTCGTCGACATAACTGTAAATGGCGTCGAAAGTATTATTCTCGAACTCGGTCCATACGCTGTGGACGGTCTCCATGAAATGCGGGTGGGCGCACATCTGTGGAATCCAGGTCTGATGCCACTGGCGGCCTTCGTAAATATACTGTGTCTTGTCGTAGGTGAAAGCGTTGCCGAAGTCCCATACCGGGCCGAAGCACCACTTGGTGTTGCCGATATTCTTGTACAGGTAGCAACTGCCGTGGAATGATTCGTAGTCGTCGACAATTTCCTGAACGATATAATAGCGTGCCAAAATGTCAGTATCCACCATGTTCTCCCACGAATTGTCGTTGAGGTCGGGATTGTAGATTGCATCGTTCAGGCGGTTCAGGTTGTCGGTCAGATAGGTTTCCTGGGCCTGTGAAAGCACTTCGGGCGTTTTGTAGGTGAAGATAATCTTGCTTTTGTCCTTGTCCTTTTCATAGATCGTCACGTGCGGATCGCTATCGTAGTTGTCGATTTCAAGGAGCCAGCCGCCGGTAATTTCTTCCGGATTGGTGATATTGTCGGGCTGTTCGACGATGTTGACGCGGTCCTTGTCGACGCGGATTGTTTCGGTTAGGAAATAGAGGCCGATATAATCTCCGTTGAGGACCACTTCGACCGGAGTGTCGGCAGGCGTCCACGGCATGCCGATCATTCGGCTGAACTGGAAGCCCACGATATTGCGCATGAAACCGTAATTATCGTCGGCATGGGCCAGCAGGGCGAAGTGTTTGCTTTTGTTCAGTCCTGCCAGGGGCTGCTTGTCGGCGA
>CAJJOO010000319.1 GCA_905193395.1 uncultured Porphyromonadaceae bacterium | reverse complement strand
CAGGAATTCTATGGCCAGTTCGTGAAAGGAACCCTCCACCCCACAAACGCCCGCACGGCCGAGATGTGCAAACTCACCGAGAACTCCAGCCGCGACGTTCAGATTGCGTTCGCTAACGAACTCAGCCTGATTTGCGACAAGGCCGGCATCAATGTATGGGACCTCATCAATCTCGCCAACAAGCACCCGCGTGTTAACATCCTTCAGCCTGGTTGCGGTGTCGGTGGCCACTGCATTGCCGTTGACCCCTACTTCATTACGGCTGATTTCCCCGCAGAATCAAAACTCATCGCCGCTGCGCGTGAAATCAACAACTACAAGGCATTCTGGTGCGCCGAAAAGGTAAAGAACGCTATGCTCGAATTCGAACTCAAGCACCACCGCAAGCCGGTTGTCGCCATGATGGGTCTGGCATTCAAACCGGACATCGACGACCTGCGTGAATCGCCTGCCAAGCAGATTGTAAGCAAGGTGATGCAGAGTTGTAACAACGCCGATATCCTTGTTGTTGAGCCCAATGTGAAGAGCCACAACGTATTCAAACTCACCGACTACAAGGAGGCATACGACAAGGCCGACATCGCTGTATTCCTCACGGCTCACAAGCCTTTCAAATCGCTTCCGTGGAACGATGATAAAGTCATTCTTGACTTCTGTGGCATTTTCAAGAAATAAAGAGAACATATGAAAAAAATAATGCTTGTTTTCGGCACGCGGCCGGAGGCTATCAAGATGGCTCCCCTCGTAAAGGAGTTTCAGAAACATCCCGACCAGTTCGAGACTATCGTTTGTGTCACCGGACAGCATCGCCAGATGCTCGACCAGGTGTTGGAAATCTTCGACATCAAGCCGGACTATGACCTGAACATCATGAAGCAAGGACAGGACCTCTACGATGTGACCGCCCGCGTACTGACCGGTATGCGCGATGTGCTCAAGGATGTCCAGCCCGACGTTGTTCTGGTACATGGTGATACAACCACGTCAACGGCCGCCGCTCTGGCTTCGTTCTATCAGCAGATTCCAGTCGGTCATGTCGAGGCAGGCCTGCGCACCCACAATATCTACTCTCCCTGGCCCGAGGAAATGAACCGCCAGATAACCGGACGTATCGCCGAATACGATTTCGCGCCCACGCCCCCGAGCCGCGCCAACCTGATTGCCGAAGGAGTGGACGAGAAAAAGATAACTGTCACAGGCAACACCGTCATTGATGCCCTCTACTGGGTGGTAGAGAAGATAAAGAACACTCCGGCGCTCGACGGCGAATTGAAATCCGAACTGGCTAAGGCCGGCTACGACACCTCGCGTCTTGACAACGGCAAGAAACTGGTACTGATAACCGGCCACCGTCGCGAGAATTTCGGCGACGGATTCATCTCGATGTGTAAGGCAATCAAAGCCCTCACCGAGAAGTATCCCGACGTCGACTTTGTCTACCCCATGCACCTGAATCCGAACGTGCGCAAGCCTATTCACGAAGTTTTCGGCGAGAACCTCGAAGGACTCGGCAACATGTTCTTCATCGAACCGTTGGAATACCTCTCGTTCGTGTATCTGATGGAGAAATCCAACATCGTCCTCACTGACAGCGGCGGTATTCAGGAAGAGGCCCCAGGACTTGGCAAACCGGTCCTTGTGATGCGCGACACCACAGAGCGTCCCGAGGCCCTCGAGGCCGGGACGGTGAAACTGGTCGGCACCGACTACGACATGATTGTCAACGAGGTATCGGCTCTGCTCGACGACAAAGCACACTACGACAAAATGTCAAAAGCCGTTAACCCCTATGGCGACGGCAAGGCATGTGAAAGGATTATATCATTCATAGGTGATGGATTCAAGTAGAAGGATACCCGCACAGACAAGTCACGCCATTGCATATTTGCGATTTCTCGCATGCATGATGATCGTGACTTGTCATTTTTTTCAGGCATATGACAATGATTGGGCATACGTATTGAATACGGGTGTCCAGATTTTTCTTCTTATTTCTGGATTCTTATATGGTTATACCGGAGTTACCGATATACCCAGATTTTATTCCGGACGCATCAGGAAAGTATATCTGTCATATATATTATGGACAATGATTATATCATTCCTGCTGATTGCATTTGCTTATGACCACTTCAATATTCGAGTTGCAGTTGCTCAGATTTTAATGGTTGGCCGAATGGACGGGCCGTCCCACCTTTGGTTCATTCCTGTATTGTTGTTGCGGATGTAATGCGCGGTAAATCAGGCAAATACCCCCCCCCACTGCTGCTATCTCGCAAACATCCGTCTTGGCTCGGCAAATTTGAATTTGAAGTATACCTCGTTCATCAGACATTTTTAATTGGTCCCTTGGCATTGGTTTATATAACAGATAATAGAATATTTAATATTATTATTTGTATTCTGGCAATCGGCGTCACTACATTGCTATTTTGCATTTTGAAAAAGAAATTTCCGGATATAAAATTTCGATTGCCTTCAAAAATCCGTGTTTAATTCCAAGGAATCGGCTTGGATAGGAAAATTTAAAT
>CAJJOO010000318.1 GCA_905193395.1 uncultured Porphyromonadaceae bacterium | reverse complement strand
ATTCGGTATATCTCGACATGCTTATGCTGATTCAGGAACTCTCCGGCTGCCGCGTGAACAACCCGGGCCGGCTTACTCCCGAAATAGGCATCGACAAACCGCTGCGGGACAACCGCGTCGGCCGCGCATTGGCCGACAACGTGCAACTCAAGGACATCACTTTCCGCGACTATGCCGATATGGCAGTTCTCACGCCCGTTATTCCCGCAATCAAGCAGGCCGTCGAATCCTCGGCCATATACAAGGAATATGCCCGCAAGCGCAAACTGACGCTCGACAACGACGTTGACCTCTGGTGTACCCTGCTCGAGACTACTGTGCTGAAATGCCCGGAACTCAATTCGGCCCTGCGTGCCAATCCCGATTTCTCGCTTGCCGGACTGAATCACGGAATCATGGATGTTGTGGCCACCCTCCGTTCCTACAACGAGTCGAGGACGTCCTACATGAAGGCCAAGAACGAATTGCAGCGTTCGCTGGACGACGCCTATCGCCTCTATCTGGCCCTGTTCGCTCTCATCGTGGAACTGACCGACGAACAGGCCGACCGTCTGGAAGCAGCGAAAGGCAAATACCTGGCTTCGGCCAACGACCTCAACCCCGATACGCGCCTTGTCGACAACGAATTCGCAAATTACCTGCGCCGTCAGCCCGAACTTGTAAAATTCATCGAGGACAACAAATTCTCGTGGCTCGAGGCCAGCGGTCTGCGCAAGGCCTTGCTCGATTCGATTCTTGCTTCCGACCTCTATGCCGAATATACCGCCGCTCCGACCACCGACTGGTACCGTGACTGCGATTTCTGGCGCTCGGCCCTGAAAAATATCATCATCCCCTCCGACAGTCTGGAGGAAGCGATGGAAGGCATGTCGATTTTCTGGAACGACGATCTGCCCATTGTCGGCACCTTTGTTCTCAAGACTATCCGTCGTCTTTCCACCGAAAAGCCTGCGGAGGACGGCAACGCCTTCCTGCCTCCGTTCAAGGATGAGGAAGATGCCGAATTCGGCGCCCGCCTGTTTGAATTCGCCGTCACAAACCGCGAACTCTACCGTTCCTATATCGACCGATTCATCAGCACCGACTGGGATCCGGAACGCCTGGCCTTCATGGATATCGTGATTATGATTGTGGCCATCGCCGAGATTCTGAACTTCCCCGGCATCCCAGTTCCCGTATCGCTCAACGAATACATCGAGATAGCCAACACTTATTCCACACCCCGTTCCGGACCATTCATCAACGGTATTCTCTACTCGGTAATTAAAATGCTGGCCGACGACGGACTGCTTAGCAAACCCTTCGGAATCCCCGCGGAAAAATTAAACGACTAATTCAATTTTAACCCGACATAACACAATGTTACAAAACTTTATCTCCCTTCAGACTGCTGCCGCTCCCCAGGGCGGAGGGTTCAGCGGAATCTTCATGATTCTTGCTCTTCTGGTCATTTTCTGGCTGTTCATGATTCGTCCGCAGCAGAAGCGTCAGAAAGAAATCCGTAAATTCCGTGAATCCCTTGAAAAAGGCAGCAAGGTCGTCACAGCCGGCGGCATCTATGGCACGGTTGTTGAAGTCAAGGAAAAATATTTCGTAATCGAAATTACCAAGGGCGTCAACATTTCCGTTGACAAAGGCTCTGTTTATCCCTCGGCTGAAGAAGCAAGCCAGAGTGCCCAGCAGAATCAGAAGTAATATCTGAATCGCCGCGATATGTCTCCTCGCAGGCTCTACATCGCTTTTATGGCTGTGATGCGTTCGCGTCGCGGCCATAATGTTTTGGTTTTCCTCGTTTTTCTGGCGATTTCAACCATTCTCTGGTGCATCATGTCGCTGAACGACGAGGAGCAGATTGACGTACGCCTGCCCCTGCGGATTACCAATATCCCGGATTCAGTAACAATAATTACAACGCCGCCACCGACACTGGCGGTGAGCCTCAGCGCCCGCGGCTCGCAGCGCATGAAACTTTCATGGGGCAGCGCTCCGACGGTAAACATCGACTTCCGACTTTTCCGCCGCGGAAACAAAATGAGTGTCAATGGTCCAGATCTGAAATCGCAGGTACGTTCGGCAGTAGATGCCTCTCAGATACTGCTTGTTATGCCGGATTCTCTGAATCTTTACTTCACCTCTGCGCCGCCTGCTCGCCTGCCGTTGATTGTGGACTATAATGTTACTGCCGGTCCCCGCACCACAATAGTCGGGACTCCGGTGCCTTCAGTGGATTCGGTCAAGGTCTATACTGCAGGCGCTCTGGACAATACGGTCCGTAAGGTCGTCACAGAACCCATCAGCCTCAGCGGCCTCACCGAGCCAACCGTTGTCCGAGTACGTGTAATCCCGCCCGATGGTTCGCGCGTGATTCCCGACAGTGTCGACGTGCGTTTCAATGTCGAACCGCTGATTATCAAACATCGTAAGGTGACCGTCGAGCCGGTTAATGTCCCCGACGGACTGAGGCTGATTACCTTCCCCTCGCAGGTCGAGGTAGTCTATATGATTTCCGTGAGCGACTATAAGAATTCCGAAC
>CAJJOO010000317.1 GCA_905193395.1 uncultured Porphyromonadaceae bacterium | reverse complement strand
AGCTGTATCTTAAAACCCGTCACAGACTGACGGCTTTGCTATATCTTATCTTGCCGGATAGATGGTAGGATAGGATTCACCGATCTTCGTGCCGACCTTGTAGTGAACGCCGGGACGGGCCGTGAAGTTGACGTTGCAGGCTGCCTCGAATACCATGACGATATCCGAACCGCCGAACTGGAAGTAACTGATTTCCTCGCCTTTGCGGAGAACCTTGCCGACTTCGGCGGTCATGATGACAGACGAAACCTGGCCCATGCCCATAGGCAGAACGGCTACAAGACCGATAGGACTGTCGAGGACCACGAGGCCGCGGTTCTGCATGAATTCGTATCCGGGGTTGTCGGGAGCGTCGAAAGTGTTGACTCTCTTCGCCTCCAGACGGTTACGGCCGGTTGAAGGATCGGGCACGGCGGTCACTTCAAGATATACGTCGCCCATGATGTCGCGCGATTCGAGAACACGTCCGCCTACAGGGGCATGCTGACGGTGATAGTCGGCCGGGCCCAGGAACGAGTGCATCCACTTGCCGCCGGCGAAACGGTCCTTGTAGGGACTGCCTTCCAGAAGTTCGGAAATCTTCCAGTGGATACCCTTGATTTCGATGGTGTCGTCGCCGCGCACTTCCCATGATCCGTCGAATGTGGCATCGGCAGGCGAGGTGATGATGCGGCTGTCCTCGATGTCTGCGATAGGACGGGTGCCCGGTTTGGTGTGGCGGGCGAAGAACTGGTTGTAGGTCTTCCAACCTCCGTGAGGCTCCAGATATTCGGCCATGTTGAATTCGGGAGAGTCGTAGAACGACTTGACGGCTTCGGGAGTAATTGATTCGGGGCTGTCGAGGAATTTACCCAACTCCTTGATATATGCCTTCATCCATGCCGAGAGAGGCGTGAGGGCAGGTGCCACATCGCGGGGAGCAACTGCATTCTGAAGTTCCTTAACAGGAGACTGGTCGAGAATGAAGTAGAACTTGCAGATATGGTTGAACATTGCGCGGCCGAACTGGTTTTCCAGAGGAATCCATGTCAGATTCGCATCGAGCCATGCATAGTAGTCTTCAAGCGAATTGATGTCGTCCATTTCCTTGACATCAAGGGCCTTTGCGTTCTCATAGGCTTTCTGGAACTTGTCCTGCCAGCCATTCTTTGCGATCATGTCGAGGAGTTCCTGCACAATCGGTTGATGTTTTGTGTTAGCCATAATTGTTTTATATTAGGGTTCTGATTATTTCTATTTTTCAGACGTCTTATAAAACAACATAACCGAACAGTTTTCGTTCAGCCGATTAGGGATAATTAACTATATGCGTCATTTTGATCAGGTATGCACGGTCCCCGGGTGGAGGCGGAAGGCTTTGCGCTGGGTGATGATGGCGGCGGTGGTGACCATTATGCCTGTGATTGTCCAGGTGATGGGGTAGATGTACAGGAGGGTCGCGAAGTCGCGGGTGTGCGTGGCCACGACGAATACCCAGACGAGGCGAAGGATGCAAGTGCCGAAGATTGTGAGTATCATGGGCAGCATCGAGTAGCCGAGGCCACGCATGTAGGCGCCGGAGACTTCGTAGGTCGCGGCCAGGAACTGGAACATCAGCACGGTGTGGAAGCGTATCTTGGCGTATTCCAGCACCGTGGGGTCGGACGAGAAGAGCCCGACGCAGAAGTTGGCGTTGAGTGTCACCAGGATGTTTGCCGTGGCGCAGCCGACGAGGGCCATTGCCATGCAGATACGGAATACGCGCTTGCAGCGGTCGTTGAGTCCGGCGCCGAAATTCTGTCCGGTGAAGGCGATTGCGGCGGTGCAGAAGGCCGTGACGATAAAATAGCAGTATGCCTCGAAGGTCACGGCGGCGGCAGAGCCGGCGATTGCCGAGGCGCCGAATTTGTTGATTTCGGTCTGGATGAAGATGTTCGAGAAGGAGAAAATCATGCCCTGCAGGCCGGCGGGAACACCAATTTTCAGCATTTTGGAGAGGTCGTTGCTGTCGATACCGATATGCCGCGGGTGCAGGGTGTATGGTTCGGGCAGGCGCATGAGTATCCAGACAATGATTCCGGCATTGACGATGTTAGCGATGACCGTCGCGATGGCCACGCCGTCGACGCCCATGCCCAGGCGCGCGACGAAAAACCAGTCGAGGACGGCATTTACGGCCGTTGCGACGAGCAGGGAGTAGAAGGGGCGCGTGGTGTCGCCGATACTGCGCAGGATGGACGATCCGAAGTTGTAGACCATGATGAAGGGCATGCCCAGGAAGTAGATGCGCAGGTAGGTGGAAGCCATGTCGATGACGTCGGGCGGTGCGCTCATCATTTCGAGGATGGGGCGCGCGAGCAGGACACCGAGCGTCAGCAGGAGGATACCGCTGGCCAGTGTAATGACGCCGACGGTGGCGATTGCGCGGCGGATTCCGCGGTCGTTACGCTGTCCGATATAGTTGGCGATCACAACGTTGGCGCCGACGGAGATGCCCAGAAACAGGCCCACGAGGATGGATATGATTACGCCGTTCGAGCCGACGGCGGCCATGGCC
>CAJJOO010000316.1 GCA_905193395.1 uncultured Porphyromonadaceae bacterium | reverse complement strand
CAGTTCCTGGTTGTCGACGACCCCACGGGCCGCGACATCGTGGCTTCCGCTTACAGCCGCGACTGGGTGAAGACCGCCCCGGCCTTCATCATCGCCCTGGGCGACCATAACGCTGCCTGGCACCGCGCCGACGGCAAGGACCACACCGACATCGACCTGGCCATCGCCGTCGAACACATCTGCCTGGCCGCCACCGCCCTGGGCCTCGGAACCTGCTGGATCTGCAATTTTGCCCCCCATATCATCGCCGACGGCTTCGACCTGCCCGAAGGCATCGAACCAATAGCGATAATTCCCATCGGCTACCCCGCCCCCGACGTACCCGTTCCCGCAAAGGTGCGCCGTCAGAGCGACGAAATCATCAAATGGGGAAAATTCTGACCATAATCGCCGTACTGCTGATGCTGCTCGCCGCGGCATGCAACACCTCGGGCTGCCTCGACAACGGCAGCGCCATTCCGCGCGTCGGTTTCTATGCTTCGGCCGACGGCTCGGCCGTCACGCTCGACTCGCTCGAAATCGGCGGCGTCGACGCTCCCGCCGACTCGCTGGTGCTGAAAGCCGGCACCGCGGCCTCGGAGGTCGACCTGCCCATGCCCCCGCAGAGCACGTCAGTGCAGTGGGCCATCGCCTACCGCTACCGCCGACTCGACTCGCCGGCGCTCAACGACACCATCTCGATGACCTACGAGTCCATCCCGTATTTCGCCTCCGAGGAATGTGGCGCAATGTATGTCTACCGCCTCACCGGCCTGCGCCACACATCGCACCTGATTGACAGCATCACCGTGGCCGATTCGCTGATTACCAACGTCGACCGCACCTCGCTGCAAATCTATTTCCGCATCGCCACGGAGGGCGACGAGCGATGAAGACCGCCCTGCGCGCACTGCTGCCCGTCCTGCTGCTGGCATCCGCTGCCTCGGCCATGATGGCCGACCAGCAGCGCCCGCGACGCCGCGCTACACCCGTCAACACCGCCGCCACAACCACCCAGTCGGTCAACGAGACCCGCGACGACACCTCGCGCATCAACGCCGCCCGGCGCGCCTCCTCAACCCACTATCACCGCCAGGACGGCGCCACCGTATGGGTCGACACCGTCACCGGCGACGAATGGATTGACTCGTCCACCATCCGGCAGATTCCCCGAATGCAGTACCCCCTGCTGTCGGCCGTGACCGTCGGCGTGGACATATGGGACCCCGTGATGCGTCTTTTCGGACAGAAACACGGCCTGATAGGCTTCAATGCCGACGTCTCGCTCCACAACCGCTACTTCCCCGCCTTTGAAATCGGCCTCGGACAGGCCTCAAACACCCCTGCCGGCGAAAACTTTTCCTACCATTCGCCCCTGAGCGTATTCTTCAAACTCGGCATCAACTACAATTTCCTCTACAACTCCTCGTCCGACTATCAGTTCTTCGCCATGGCCCGCTACGGCTTCTCGCCGTTCTCGTGGAACGTGGACAATATCACCCTCGGCTCAGACTACTGGGACCAGAACGCCTCGTTCTCCATTCCCTCGCAACACTCCACCGCCGGATGGTTCGAGTTCGGTCTGGGACTGCGCATAAAACTCGGCGCCAACATCTATGCCGGCTGGATGGGGAAATACCATTCGCTGCTGCACGAAAGTTCCTCAGTCCACGGCGAACCCTGGTACATCCCCGGCTACGGCACCCGCGGCTCATCCATGACAGGCAATTTCTCCCTGATGTACACCTTCCCGATAAACAAAAAGAAAGCTCCGGCGGTTAATACAACAGAGGCAGACACCACACCGGCAGCGCCTCAGCAACCGGAAATCGATCCGCAACCGGCCGCCGGAATTCAACCTGAGGGAGACATTCAAACTGACATTCATGATTGAAAGAATCGTAATCATAGACAATGTTGACCCCGTCAGCTTCTACGGCGTCAACAACTGCAACATGCAGCTCATCCGCAACCTCTTCCCGAAACTGCGCATGGCAGCCCGCGGCTCGGTGATCAAGGTCATCGGCGACGACAGCGAGACCGCACAGTTCGAGAAAAAAATCAAGGAGCTGGAAGAGTATTGCGTGAAGTACAACAAACTGACCGAAGAGGTAATCCTCGACATCGTCAAGGGCAAGTCGCCTGAGACCCCGCGCCACGACGATGTGATCATCTACGGCGTCAACGGCAAGCCTATCAGCGCCCGCAACAAGAATCAGGAACTCCTCGTCAAGGCCTTCCACGAAAATGACCTTACCTTCGCCCTCGGCCCTGCCGGAACAGGCAAGACCTACGTGGCCATCGCCCTTGCCGTCCGTGCCCTGAAAAACCGCGAGGTCCGCAAGCTGATCCTCTCGCGTCCCGCAGTCGAGGCAGGCGAGAAACTCGGCTTCCTTCCCGGCGACATGAAAGACAAGATCGACCCCTATCTCCAGCCCCTCTATGATGCGCTTGAGGACATGATCCCCGCCGTCAAACTCAAGGAATACATGGAGACCAACGTCATACAGATCGCACCACTCGCCTTCATGCGCGGCCGCACGCTCAACGACGCCGTCATTGTGCTCG
>CAJJOO010000315.1 GCA_905193395.1 uncultured Porphyromonadaceae bacterium | reverse complement strand
GAGCATCTGACTGTTAATCAGAGGGTCGTTGGTTCGAGTCCATCTTGAAGCGCAAGGCACCGGAGCCGCAAGGCCCCGGTGCCTTGTTTTTATACATTGGTACGATGATATCCAGATTTCAACGGACGAAGGGATTCTGCGAACATTCTTCAGCAACGGTGGTGGCGGGTCCGTGGCCCGGAAGCACCAGCGTATCGCCGGGCAGAGTCAACAGTTTTTCGCGCACCCCCTCGACCAGGGCACGCAAATCGCCGCCCTCGAGGTCGGTGCGGCCGATGGAGTGCTGAAACAGTGAGTCGCCGGTCAGAACGAATTTTCCAGAAGCGCTGTACAGGGCTATGCCGCCGGGCGAGTGACCGGGAATACCTAATACCTGAAGGGTTTCGTCGCCCACGCGGATGGTGTCGCCGTCATGCAGTTCGACGTCGATTTCCACCGGTTTTCGTTCGTCCGAAAGTCCGAAGCGCATGGCCTGCACAGCAATCTTACGTCCCAGGGCCGCATCGCCGGGATGGGCGCTGAGTTTCACTCCATAACGGTTCTTGACCGAGTTGACGCCAAAACAGTGATCCAGATGCAGGTGGGTATTGACAATACCGGTGACTTTCAGACCGTTGGTTTCTATATAATCGTTGAGGCGGCGCTCCTCGTCGGGACTGTCCATGCCGGGGTCCACGATGATGGCGTCGTGCGTCACCTCGTCGCTCACGACATAGGTACACACGCCGAATGGATTGAAGATGAATTGCTTGACTTTAAGCATACTTGAACTGTTTTACATTAAAACGTTTCAGGCCGGGGCAGGGTTTGCTGCCTGCGCTCATTTCAGCGGCACGTAGACCAGTTTTTTCGTTTCAAAAGCGGAGTCCGGAATCAATTCCGGAACGTCGAATGTTAGGACCGGGCGGCCAGTTGCGGCACATTCGGCTGTCAGGTCACCGCCTTTCAGGGCTATGATGCCGTTGTCATACCGGTTGCCCGGACGACGGCCTCGGGCCACATTGCGCGCGGCGATGCGCACCAGGGCGTCGAGCGGCATCACGGCTCGGCTCACCACATAGTCGAAGCGCTCGTGGCACTCGCCGGCGTCGCCATGCTGGATGGTGACATTCTCCAGGCCCAGATGCTGCGCAACGTCCTCGGCCACACGCAGTTTCTTGCCGATTCGGTCCACCAGGTGAAAACGGGCCTGCGGGTACATCACTGCCAGAGGTATGCCCGGAAAACCGCCGCCGGTGCCGAGGTCCATGAAAGTCGTGCCCGCGTCCACATCGCCCAGGAAAGCCGCAATCACCAGCGAGTGCAGCACATGGTTAGTATACAGGTTGTCGATGTCCTTGCGCGAGATCACGTTGATTTTGGCGTTCCACTCGGGATAGAGCGTACCCATCAGGGCAAACTGTTCGCGCTGGGTGTCGGTGAGGTCCGGAAAACGGGAGGTAATTATGTCGGTTGATGCCATTGTCTGTGGGTCGGATTGTGATTGAATTGGCAAAGATACACATTATTTTTCACGATTTCGCCGCCGGGACTGCCGGAAATTGCCGCAAATTTGTTTTATTTGCACAGCAATTACATGACAGACTATGATAAAAATTGGAAACTACAACACCCTGACGGTGGCCCGCGACGTGGATTTCGGGCTTTATCTCACTGACGGCGAGGGCAATGAAGTACTTCTGCCCCGTAAATTCGTCCCGAACGAACTTCCCGCCGACGGCAAGTTGCGCGTATTCGTATACACGGATTCCGAGGACCGCCCCATCGCCACCACCGTGGCGCCATACGCCGTTGCGGGTGAATTCGCCTTCCTTCAGGTGAAAGACGTCAACGCCACCGGTGCGTTCCTGGACTGGGGAGTAGAGGGCAAGGACCTGCTGGTGCCTTTCGCCCAGCAGAAAGCGCGGATGCTGCGCGGCGGTATTTATCCGGTGTATGTCTACCTGGACCGCGCATCCGGCCGCGTCATCGCCTCGGCCAAAATCGAAAAATACCTCGACAACGTCTATCCCGACTACCATCCGGGCAGCAAAGTTCGGGCCCTGATTCTGGAACACACCCCCATCGGCTTCCGCGCCATTGTCGACAACGCCCACCGCGGCATGATTTACGACAGCGACCTGGACAAACCCCTGGAACTACAACAGACAGTCAATGCCTATGTGCGCTGCGTGCGCGACGACGGCCGTATCGACCTGTCGGTTGCGCCTCCGGCCTCGCAGCGCACAGCCATCCTGGGCCACACCATAATGCGGGCACTGAAAGACGGCGGAGGCCGCCTGGCTCTGTCCGACGCCTCCTCGCCCGAGGAAATCCACAAGACCTTGGGTTGCAGCAAAAAGGACTTCAAGAAAGCCATCGGCCACCTTTACCGCGAGGGCCGCATCACCATCGGCGTGGACCACATAGAATTGGCCACCAAATGATTAACATTTTTTAAGTGCCGAATATTTGCGGGGAAGTCAAAATGGGCGTAACTTTGCAAACACAAAACGGCGATTTAGTGTAGTGGCCTAGCACGCCACCCTCTCACGGTGGAGACCAGGGTT
>CAJJOO010000314.1 GCA_905193395.1 uncultured Porphyromonadaceae bacterium | reverse complement strand
TGAACGCGGCGCCGTGTCGCCTGCTTTTTCTATGCCGGATTATTCGGCGTAAAGGATATAGGATGAAACCGGAGCGAGGGTGCCCTTGAGGACACCTTTCTCGACCGTGAAGGTGGCATTGTGGACGGTATCTGTGTACTTGCCGTCGGGCAGCGTGGTGGGCATCTTCACCTTGCTGTCGCGTGCCGACAGATTGATAAGGGCTGCGCCGGCATTGCCGCGGCAAATCTCGGCCACAGCACCGTCGGCGGCAGTATAGATTGTTTCGGCGCGGCCGCTCATTGCAGTGCGGAACTTGTTGGCGGCGACAACCTCCGGAGCCTTGAATTCATCGTTGCCGCGGGCGCCGAGGACATTGTCGCCCCAGTAGTTCTGACGTGTGCTTCCGGCCGGGCGGCTGTAAAACAGCGGACGACCGTGCTGGCGGGCGGTCAGGAACACATAGCCCTGACGGATGAGGTCGTCGGAAATATCCGCGCTTTCGTGAGCGTTGCAATATGTGTCGTGGCTCTCGACCCAGGTCACAAGGCGGTCGGGACTCATGGTGTGGTGCCAGTTGGCGAGGAGGTCTGCGTTGACAGCGCCGCGGCGAAGTGCCTCGCGCAGTTCATGACCATAGGCGCTGGCCGTGAGGTCCATATATTCGGCATATCCGGCTTCGGGCACATTGCGGTCCTGCAGCACTTCGCCATAGATATAGAGGCTGTCGGGCATCAGCAGCGACAGGCCCTTGACGCCCTCGCGGCCGGTAGCCACATCCCAGAAGTTGTTAACTTTTGCCTTGGGGTCCAGGGGATCGGAGGGGATACCGATATGCTTGGCGGTGTCATAGCGGAAACCGCGGGCACCGAGGTTTATTAGGTCGTTGACGTACTGGAGATAGTAATACTGGAAATCCGGGTTCTCGGTATTCACGTCGGGCAGTCCGCCCATTTCGCCGGTGGTGCATTGCAAGCGGTCGTTATAGTCGGTGATGGGAGTGAAACCGTTGGCGTGGTAGAGATTTTCATGACCACCCACGGCATTATCCAGGCCGGGCAGCACGGCCTTGTGGTCGATGGCGGTGTGGTTGGGCAGCACGTCGACAATCACACGCACACCATATTTATACGCGCTGTCGCACATGGCCTTGAAATCGTCGCGCGTACCCATTATATAGTTTCCGATTGTCCAGTCGGTAGGCTGATAGTAATAGTACCATTTGCCCTTTATCGAGTCGCCGGGTTCGCTGTACAGGGCTTTGCCACCGCCTTCACCCACGTAGCAAGCCTGCACGGGCGATGTCTGCACGTAGGCATATCCGGCCTCGGCGATATCTTTCATGTTTGCCGCGATTGTGTCGAGACTCCACGACCATGCGTGAAGAATTGCCTCGTCCTCGGTAGGTGCCGGCAGGGCATCGTCGGCCCACATCGTCGCCGATGTCGCCATAGCGAGGACCGCAAATGCGATTAGATTTCTGTTTTTCATGTCAATTATCTGAATTTATTTGTGTTAAGTAAGTAGATTCAAAAGAAGAGACAGCCGGAGGCGTTTCGGGCCGTCATTCGCCCGTCTTTTCACGTACCAGCCGGCGGCAGAGGTCAATAAGGCGGTCGGCGCGCATCTCGCTGGTTCCGAAGGCCGAAAGACGGCGGCGCCCCGATTCGACAAGCGAGCGGCGCAGTGCCTCGTCGTCGGCCACTCGCAGCAGGGTCTCGACCGCGCTGCGTGCCGAGGCAGGCTCAAAGTAGGCGGCAGCGTCGCCGCAGATGCCGCGCGCAAATCCGAGGTTTGTCACGACCTGGGGACGCTCCATCTTCATGGCCTCCACATAGTTGGCCGAGAAACATTCCAGCAGAGATGTCTGCAACGATATGTCGCAGTCCTTGTACAGCAACGGACAGGCCGACAGCGGCACAGGACCGAGGAACTCGAAATAATCCTGAATCTCCGGCTCGATTGGCCCCAGGCAGTCGGAATCAAGCGACAGCACGAAACGCACCTTGCGCCCGGGATGTTCGCGGCGCAACAGGCGTGCCATCTCCACTATAAGGTCCAGGTTCTTGTGCGGGTAGAAAGCCGTCACGCTGAGGACACGGATGCCGTCGAATGGCCGCAGGTTTATATGAGTCCAGCGTTCCGGCATGTCAAAGACCTGATTGCAGCAATTGGTCACGGTGGTGATGGGACGCCCGAGAATCCGGCGTCGCAACAGTTGGGTTATATGCTCGTTCTCGGTGAAGATGTAGTCGCTGTCGCGGGCGAAGCCTGCAAGTATGGCCCGGTATTTCAACCTATTGGCCAAACGATTCGGCCAGGACATACGTTTGAAGTATGGCGAATCAGGCAGCAACGGGTGTGGACGGCCATAACCACTGATATGCGGCACACGGGGACGCCAGCGTGACGGACCGAAAACACTCAGAACGCAGTCAATGGAAAACCTCTCGACAAGCGAGTCCAGAAAACGTTCGCGGCCACGCAGTGTACGCAGCAGCGAATGGTCGACGCTATGGATGAACACCCTCACATTGCGGTAATGCTCTATGGCGCTGACGGTATCGGTCACCATGGTGGTGGCCATGCGGTATTTCAACACCAAT
>CAJJOO010000313.1 GCA_905193395.1 uncultured Porphyromonadaceae bacterium | reverse complement strand
GTGCCATGCAGATGTCGCTCATAGCCTCCACGGCCACAGCCTATTTCAACCTCGTGGCCCTGCAATGCCGCCGCGAGATTGTGCAGCGCACGCTCGTCACGCGCCTGGAAAGCGTCGAGAAGGCGCGTCTGCGCTACGAAGGCGGACTCACTAGCGAACTCGTCTATCAGCAGGCCCAGGTGGAATACGCCACCGCCGCCGCCATGCTGCCCGAAGTCGAAGCCGCAATAGACCGCGCAAAAAATGTCATAACCCTTCTTGCCGGCGAATACCCCGGCACGCTCGATTTCGATGGCAACATGCATTTGCTGCTGGAACGCCCCGCCGAATTCCCCCTCACCGTATCCTCGGCACTCATTCAGCGACGCCCCGACCTGCGCTCGGCCGAACTGGACCTCCGCGCTGCTTCGGCCAACGTCGGCGTGGCCTGGTCCGACCAGTTCCCGCGCCTCCGCATCGGACTCACCGGAGGCTGGGAGAACGACGAAGCCGCCGGCCTGTTCAAATCGCCGTTTTCATATATAATCGGTAATATATCCGGCACTGTCCTCGACTTCGGACGCAACCGTCGCCGCTACAAGGCCTCGATTCATGCCTACGAGCAGGCCCGCCTGGCCTACGAACGCGACGTGATGACAGCCTTCACCGAAGTGCGCGATGCCATAACGTCACACACCGCCGCCCGCTCCACGGCCGACCTGCGCCGCACCCTGATGGATGCCGCCGGAAAGTACGTCACCCTGGCTACACGCCAGTATCTGGGTGGCTCAATCAGTTATCTCGATGTCCTCGATGCATACCGCCGATATTTCGACGCGCAGATTTCAATGA
The DNA here is from genome assembly GCA_905193395.1 of uncultured Porphyromonadaceae bacterium. GTDB lineage: Bacteria > Bacteroidota > Bacteroidia > Bacteroidales > Muribaculaceae > CAG-873. Next base: position 1,778 of record CAJJOO010000313.1, on the reverse strand, counting down.
TTGAGGCCGCGCGCAACGAATACCTCACCGTCGTGACCCTATACAAGGCTCTCGGCGGCGGTTGGACCGACTGATACCGGCTGCCATTCGCTACACAGGGCCTTGAAAGCCATGTCGAGCCTTTGAACGGGGTCGGAATAATGCCCGCCCGGCACCATGACAAATTTCGTCTCTATTCCGGCCGCCGTCAGGGTCGCCACAATCGTCTGTGTATTCTCCGCGATAGTCGAGAAAGCCTTGATGGCCGAATTCTTTTCCTTTTCCCCCAACAGAAAAAACGCCCGGCCTGCCTTGCGCGGCACGGGGTTCGACGTCACATAGTCCGTAAAGCCCTCGTACCAGAACGAACCTGAAAGGCAGGCAATCGAATCGAAAACGTTGCAGCACAGCCACTGCCACAGCGTGAAAAGCCCTGAAAGAGACACCCCGACAAGATTGCGATGCGTCATCGTCGCGCAGCCCATGGCTTTCTCGCATTCCGGAATAATGCGGCCACACAGTTCGTTGAGAAAGTCACCGGCGCGGCCCCCGAAATCGGCCGAGCCTTTCGGCACGCCCTTCGCGGGCCAGGGCGTGAGGTCGTTGCCCCAGTCGATTCCAGTAATCACAACAATTGATGTGCCGTAGCGGGCGCAGGCCGCAACAATCCATCCGTCGAGAATTTCCATCGGATAGAGGACATATGTCACCGCCTCCGATGCCGGATTGAGCCTGCACAGGCAATGATAGCGGTCAACGCGCAGTTTCAGTGTTTTCATACAGTTTCATCATTCCCGGCATGTCGCCGAAACCGACCGAGCGGTAGAGGCTTTCGGCCTGCCGGGTGGTTTCAAGATATATTTTTCCGCAGTCGCGCCGCCGTGCCTCGTCCACAAGGTGACGGACTATCTCCCGCCCCACCCCGCGGCCGCGGTAACCGGGCCGCACATAAACATTCATGATATATGCGCAGCGCCCGGTGAAATTGTCGGGCGATGGCAGTTCGTCGCCGAAGCACACGCCGCCGCAGCCCGCATCCTCGCCGTCGCAGCGCGCCAAAACGGCCAGGTGACTGCCGTCGGCGATATGGGCGGCATAGTAGCGGCGGTTCATCACCAGCAGTCGCTGCGAGGGCTCTGCACCGAATACAGCACGGAGCACTTCGGCACGCCAGCGCATCAGCACCGGCATCGACTTCACCTCCCGCAACTCAATAGTCATAGCCGCCCCTCCTTCATCACCACCGGAAGCGCGGACGTATCGACCTTGCCGCGTACGGTGACAGGTATTCGTTTCAGCGCCACAAAGAATTCGGGCACCATGAAATCGGCCAGACGAGCGCGCAGCCATTCCCGCAACCCGTGTAGGCTGAATTTGTGCTTCGGCACGAAATAGGCCACAAGATATTGCAGGCCGCTGTCGTCCGGGAACGAACGCACCACGCCGCGCTCAACTTCGGGACACTGGTTCAGGACGCTCTCCACCTCGTCCGGTTCCACGCGACGCCCCAGTATCATCACCTGGCTGTCGCGCCGGTGCAAAAACACCACGTCGCCGCTTGCCAGTTCATACCCCATGTCGCCGCTGCGATACAGACGTGTGCCGTCTGCCAGGGTCACGAAATTGCTCTGTTCGGGCGGATTCCCGAGATAGCCGCGCGCCACGCCTTCGCCCGAAATGCAGATTTCGCCGATTTGTCCTGCCGGCACCTCGGCAAGATTCTCGTCGAGGATTTTCACCTTCACGCCCCTGACGGCTTTGCCCACGGGGAAAGTCCCGTCTTTCAGTGGCTTGGCGTT
>CAJJOO010000312.1 GCA_905193395.1 uncultured Porphyromonadaceae bacterium | reverse complement strand
TCGAGTTCGGTAAGGGATTTCTTACCGAAGTTGCGGAACTTGAGGAGGTCGGTCTTGTTGAAGACGACGAGTTCGGCGAGGGTCTCGACTTCGGCGCTCTTAAGGCAGTTGAGAGCGCGGACGCTGAGGTCCATATCTACGAGTTTGGACTTGAGGAGTTGGCGCATGTGGAGGACTTCTTCGTCGAATACCTCATTGTTGTCAGGCTCCTGAGCCTCGAGTGTGATCTTCTCGTCGGAGAAGAGCATGAAGTGGTAGATAAGGATTTTGGCGGCCTCCTTGAGGGCGTCCTTGGGAAGAATCGAGCCGTTTGTGGTGATCTCGAGGGTGAGTTTATCGTAGTCGGTTTTCTGGTCTACGCGGAAGTTCTCGACAGAGCACTTGACGTTCTTAATGGGGGTGTAGATGGAGTCGATTGCGATGGTGTCGATGTCATCGTTGGGGGTGACATTTTCCTCGGCGGGAATCCAACTGCGGCCCTTGTTGATGGTCAGAGTGATATTGAAACTTGCCTTGGGATCGAGGTGACAGATAACAAGTTCGGGGTTCATGACCTCGAAGCCCGTGAGGGCCTTGCTGATGTCACCGGCCGTAAACACATCAGTGCCCGAAACGTTGATAGTGACTTTCTCGGCGTCATTGTCCTCGACGGTCTGTTTGAGGTCAACCTGCTTGAGGTTAAGGATGATGTTCGTGACATCTTCCTTTACACCGGGAATGGTATCGAATTCGTGTTTTACGCCGTCAATCTTGATTGAGGAAATCGCGAAACCTTCCAGCGAGGAAAGGAGAACGCGACGGAGGGCGTTACCCACGGTGATGCCATAGCCGGGCTCCAGGGGTTTGAACTCGAACTTGCCGTAGAAGTTGTCGGCTTCGAGCATGAGCACTTTGTCGGGTTTCTGGAATGCTAAGATAGCCATGGATCTGATGTATTAAGGGTGAATATTACTTGGAGTACAACTCGACGATGAGCTGCTCCTTGATGTTTTCGGGGATGTCCTCGCGTTCGGGCAGGTGGAGGAATTTACCGGCCTTGAGGGATTCGTCCCATTCGATCCAGGGGTATTTGCTGTGGTTGAATCCGGCGAGAGCGTCGCCGATTACTTCGAGGGATTTGGATTTTTCGCGTACGCCGACAACGTCGCCGGGCTTAACCTCGTAGGAGGGGATGTTCACGACGGCACCGTTGACGGTGATGTGACGGTGGAGTACAATCTGACGGGCGGCGGCACGTGTGGGAGCGATGCCCAGACGGTACACAACGTTGTCGAGACGGGACTCGAGGAGCTGGAGCAGAATCACACCGGTGATACCCTTGAGACGGGATGCTTTCTCGAAGAGATTGCGGAACTGACGTTCGAGCACACCGTAGGTGTATTTGGCTTTCTGCTTTTCGCGCAACTGGACGCCGTATTCGGAAGTTTTGCGGCGACGGTTCTGGCCGTGCTGGCCCGGGGGGAAGTTGCGACGCTGGAGGACTTTGTCTTCTCCGAAAATGGGTTCGCCGAACTTGCGTGCGATTTTGGTCTTGGGACCTGTATATCTTGCCATTTTATTTAAGAATCAGTTGGGTTTGTTCGGAACGCGGTTGCCGGCCGGGGCGCCATGGGGCCGTTATTTCGAAGGGCCTGACGGGCGATGTTTCGGGCGAAAGAGCGGGATATTCGCGGGTGCCGCTGCCTGTGTCAAGGTGTTGGGTGCGGCAGGCGCCGTCCGGGAGGGCTGAAACCGGTATTCGTTCCTGGAAATTAGGGTAAATTAATGAACTAAAAGAGAAAGTAGAGACGTCGCCGCGATGGCCGGAAGCGGCGCGGTGGCCGCAGGGGGTTGCGTGGCGACACAACCGATTATTAAACTCTTCTGCGTTTGGGAGGACGGCAGCCGTTGTGGGGCAGAGGAGTGACGTCGATGATGTCGACCACCTCGATGCCGGCGCCGTGGATGGTGCGGATGGCGCTTTCGCGGCCGTTACCGGGACCTTTGACATATGCCTTCACTTTGCGGAGGCCGAGGTCGTAGGCGGTTTTGGCGCAATCCTGAGCGGCCATCTGGGCAGCGTAGGGAGTATTTTTCTTGGAACCGCGGAAGCCCATCTTGCCGGCGGAGGACCAGGAGATAACCTGACCTTCGCTGTTGGCTAGGCACACGATGATATTGTTGAAAGAGGAGTGAACGTGGAGTTGGCCTTCGGCGCCAACCTTGACGTTTCTCTTTTTAGCAGCGACTGTTTTCTTTGCCATAGTCTGATGTTATTTAGTTGCTTTCTTTTTGTTAGCGACGGTTTTCTTGCGTCCCTTGCGGGTACGGGCGTTGTTTTTGGTAGACTGGCCGCGCACGGGGAGGCCGTTGCGGTGGCGGATGCCACGGTAGCAGCCGATGTCCATGAGTCGCTTGATGTTGAGCTGGATTTCGCTGCGGAGGTCACCCTCGACCTTGTAGTCGGAGCCGATGACTTCGCGGACGGCGGCAGCCTGTGCGTCGGTCCAGTCCTGGACCTTGATATTGACGTCAACGCCTGCTTTTTCGAGGATTTTGCGGGCGGAACTGCGGCCGATACCGAAAATGTAGGTCAAGGCGATTTCGCCTCGCTTGTTTTGGGGGAGGTCAAC
>CAJJOO010000311.1 GCA_905193395.1 uncultured Porphyromonadaceae bacterium | reverse complement strand
GATGGAAGAGCAGAAAAGCATCTCGAACATGGGCGGCACAATGCGCCTGGGAGCCTACGACTGCGTTCTGGCACCCGGCAGCAAGGCAGCCGAGGCCTACGGCTCGCAGAATATCAGCGAACGCCACCGCCACCGCTTCGAGTTCAACAACTCCTACCGCGCTGCCTTCGAGAAAGCCGGCATGGCCTGTGTGGGCGAAAACCCCGCCACGCATCTTGTCGAAGTGGTTGAATTGCCCGACAAGCGCTGGTTCATAGGCACGCAGTACCACCCCGAATATTCGTCGACGGTACTGTCGCCGAATCCCATCTTCCTCTCGTTCATGCGCGCAGCCATCGATTACAGCGCCGAACACGAAGCGAAGAAATAATCACCGTTTACAGACGAACAACGAATCCACACTGATTTTCACGAATATAGCAAATGGATAAAAACACACTTTACGGGCTTGTGTGCATGGCACTGGTGTTCTTCGGCTTCATGTACTGCAACAAACCCGCCGAGCAGCCGGTTAACCCGGCGGATACCACCGCGACGGCAGCCGCCGCAGAAACGGAAACGACAGCCGACTCGCTTACAGCCACCGACCTCACGGCGCTGGCCGAAGCCGTGCGCCTTGCCGGAACAGCCAATGCCGACGGCTCCTACGTGCTGAGCGACGAGACATTCAACCTGCACCTTGACTCGGCCGACATCGCCGGCGCTGTGATTGTGAACACCGAAAGTGTCGACATCGCCGACCTGCGCACCGCCACGGGCGGCAACCTGTCGGCCACACAGCGCGCCGCCGCCATCAAGGCCGTCAACGACCTGGCTGCAAAGACGCTGAAATACCGCGGTCTGGCACGCAACCTGGGCGGCGAGAACACCGTGACGGTCCTTGAAAACGAACTCATCAAGGTTTCCGTCAATTCGCGCGGCGCCATGATCGGCAGCGTTGTCCTGAAGAACTACAATACCGAGGTGGGCGAGAATCCCGGCCCGGTGGAACTGTTCCACGGCGACAAGGACGGCTATGGCTTCACCTTCACCACAGCCGACCAGCGTTTCGACACCCGCGAATTCAATTTCAGCCCGGTTGTCGAAAGCGACACCTCGGTGATGATGACCCTGGCTCTGGCCGACGGCGCCACCTGGGGAATCCGCTACACCTTGGCAAAGGACAGTTATATCGTGGGTATGGAAATCATCCAGAAGAATGCCTCGACAGTGCTGCCCGAATCCACCGCGTCGATTGATTTCAACTGGCACCAGACCATGGCCCGCAATGAAAAGGGGCGCACCTTCGAGGAACAGCGCTCCGGCATATTCTTTAAATATGTAAGCGATTCGCCCGACGACCTCAATGCCAACAAAGATGCCAGCGAGGACCTCAGCGGCCACGTGAAGTGGGTTGCCTTCAAGAACCAGTTCTTCTCGTCTGTAATCATCCCTCGCCATTATTTCAACAACGGCCATGTATCCAGCACCGTGCTGAAAAGCGACCGTTTCCTCAAAGACCTGACCCTGACCACCTCGGTGCCCTACACCGTTGCCGACGGCTGTCCCGCGGCTTTCGACTTCTATTTCGGTCCGAACGACTACCCCATCCTGTCGGGCCTGGACGACAAAATCGACACAGACGAGGACCTGGACCTCACCAGGCTCATTCCCCTGGGCTGGGGCCTGTTCCGCTACATCAACATCTGGATTGTGATTCCGGTGTTCACCTTCCTCAGTTCGTTCATCTCCAGTTACGGTCTGATTATCCTGCTGCTGACGATATTCATCAAACTGATTATCTTCCCCTTCACCTTCAAGAGTTACAAATCGCAGGCCCGCATGCGTCTGCTGCAGCCTGAAATCAAGCAGATCAACGAGAAATATCCCGGCCAGGAGAACGCCATGAAGCGCCAGCAGGAAACCATGTCGCTGTACCAGCGCAGCGGCGCCAGCCCCTTCTCGGGCTGTCTGCCCATGCTGTTCCAGCTGCCTGTGCTGATTGCCATGTTCTCGTTCTTCCCCTCGGCAATCGAACTCCGCGGTGAATCATTCCTCTGGGCCAAGGACCTCTCGGCTCCCGACTTCATCCTCACGCTGCCTTTCTCGATTCCGTTCTACGGCAACGGCGTGAGCCTCTTCTGTCTGCTGATGACCGTGGTCAACATAGTATACATGAAAATCAGCATGCAGAACCAGCCCGGCGGCGACTCGATGCCCGGCATGAAGTGGATGATGTACCTGATGCCCGTGATGTTCCTGTTTATCTTCAACGACTATGCCTCGGGCCTGAGTTACTACTACTTCCTCTCGCTGCTGATTACCATTGTCCAGACATGGGCTTTCCGCCACTTCATGGACGAGGACAAGGTGCGCGCCGAACTCCTGGCCAACGCCCGCAAGCCGCGCAAGAAATCCGGCTTCATGGCCCGTCTGGAAGAAGCCCAGCGCCAGCAGCAGGCAATCCAGCGCCAGCAGCAGGCCGCACGCGGAAAACGTAAATAATATGCGAACCAACACATTTCAACATAGAACAGACAATTTATAATAAGATATGTCACGTCCTGTAAGAGTCAGATTCGCGCCCTCGCCTACGGGGCCCCTCCACATCGGCGGTGTGCGCACGGCACTGTACAACTATC
>CAJJOO010000310.1 GCA_905193395.1 uncultured Porphyromonadaceae bacterium | reverse complement strand
CCGCTGTTACCGGGACGAGACCCGCCGCCGGTAGGAGCCGAGGCCGGCTGATGGGTACGCTGGTTGCCCCGTCCGCGACTCTGGGCCTCGGTCATGGGAATCGCAAGGGTTCCGCACAACAGCAGGATTGCTACGCTTCGAAGGATTCTTTTCATAAGCCGAATTCTTTGATGATTGTTACTTATTAGATAACAATTCGGGGCGAAGGTTTACTTCGCCCCGAAGATTTAATTTCTCAGAGCATTACGGCGTCAGGCCATGCGTCCGTGGCAATTCTTGTATTTCTTGCCCGAGCCGCATGGGCAGGGATCGTTGCGGCCTACCTTGGGAGCGGCCTTGATGGGCATCACCTTCTGCTGCTCGCCCTGGGGTGCAGAGGCTGCCTTGCGCTGGGCTTCCTCGCCGGGCAGCGAGGCCTTGGACTCATGGTAGTTGTAACGGCGGGGCATTTCCGGGGCGGCCTGTTTCAGTTCGGGAGCAGCCTTCTGCTGCTCGCCCTGGGGTGCCGATTCGGCGGCAGTGGCTGCGGCAGGTTCGGGCTGGCGCACGGGGATGAAGGCACGCATCAGCGTCGACACCATCTTCGTGTTCAGGCGGGCCAGCATGTCCTGGAACAGGTGGAAGGCCTCGACCTTGTAGATTACCAGAGGATCCTTCTGCTCGTAGGAAGCATTCTGAACCGACTGGCGCAACTGGTCGAGTTCGCGCAGGTGATTCATCCACAGTTCGTCGATTGTGACCAGCGATAGGGCCTGCTGCCATTCCTTGATAATCGAGCGGCCTTCGGTCTGGGCGGCCGTCTCGAGGTCGACACGCAGGTTGAACACGCGCTTGCCGTCGGAAACGGGAACTATAATCTTTCCGCGGTAGTCGCTTGTGGCCAGGAGGTTGGTGATGACTGGCACGGCAACCTCGCGGATTTTGTCGTTCTTGCGGTCGAGGGCGGCGATAGCGGCCGAGTGGAGTGCGTTGACGCGCTCGTCGCGGTCGAGGCGGCCGTATTCCTTTTCGTCGAAGGGCGGTTCAATCGAGAACACGCGGAAGATTTCGAGCGAGAGCGAGGGGTAATCGCCGTCGAACTGGTCAATCATGGCCTCGGCGGTGTCGTAGAGCATGTTGGCGATATCGATACCGATACGTTCGCCTTTCAGGGCGTGCTGGCGGCGCGTGTAGATGTAATTACGCTGCTTGTTCATCACGTCGTCGTATTCGACGAGGCGCTTGCGGATACCGAAGTTGTTTTCCTCGACGCGGCGCTGGGCTTTCTCGATAGCGTTGTTCACCATCTTGTGCTCAATCATCTCGTCCTCTTTCAGGCCGAAGGTGTCGAGCATCTTCATGACGCGGTCGGTGGCGAAGAGACGCATCAACTGGTCTTCGAACGACACGAAGAATACCGACGAACCGGGGTCGCCCTGACGTCCGGAACGTCCGCGCAACTGACGGTCGACGCGGCGCGACTCGTGGCGCTCGGTACCGATGATGGCCAGACCGCCGATGCCCTTTCCCTTGGCAATGTCGGGGTCCTGCATGTCCTTGACCTCCTGGGGCAACTTGATATCGGTACCGCGGCCGGCCATGTTGGTGGCGATAGTCACGGCGCCGGGCAGACCGGCGAGGGCGACGATTTCGGCCTCGCGCTGGTGCAGTTTGGCATTGAGGACGTTATGCTGGATTTTGCGCATGGTGAGCATCTTGCTCAGCAATTCGGAGATTTCCACCGAGGTGGTACCCACCAGCACGGGACGGCCGATGGCGTGCAGACGCTCGATTTCGGCAATCACGGCCTTGTATTTCTCTTTCTTGGTCTTGTAGACGCGGTCGTTCATGTCGATGCGGGCAACCGGTTTGTTCGTGGGGATTTCCACTATTTCCAGTTTGTAGACATCCCAGAACTCGCCCGCCTCGGTGGCAGCCGTACCGGTCATACCCGCCAGTTTGTGGTACATGCGGAAATAGTTCTGGAGGGTGATGGTGGCGAAGGTCTGCGTGGCGGCCTCTACTTTCACGCCTTCCTTGGCCTCGATGGCCTGGTGGAGTCCGTCGCTGTAACGGCGCCCTTCCATGATACGGCCGGTCTGCTCGTCGACAATCTTGATTTTGTTATCGTCAATCACATATTCGATATCCTTATCGAACAGGGTGTAGGCCTTGAGCAACTGTGTTACGGTGTGGACGCGCTCGGCCTTCACGGCATAGTCCTGCATCAGTTCGTCCTTGCGGGCCTGGCGTTCTTCCTTGTCGGTGATGTGCTCCAGGTCGCTCAACTGGGTGGTGATGTCGGGGAGGACGAAGAAGTTGGGGTCGCTGGTCTTGCCAGTGAGTTCGTCGATACCCTTGTCGGTTAGTTCCACGCTGCGGTTCTTCTCGTCAATTACGAAATACAGCGGATCGGTCACTATTGGCATCTCACGGGCGTTGTCCTGCAAGTAGTGTGCCTCGGTTTCGAGCAGCAGGTTCTTCATGCCCTCCTGGCTCAGGTATTTGATGAGCGGGGGGTATTTGGGCAGACCCTTGAAGGCACGGAACAGCAGCAGGGCGCCTTCCTTGCGCACTTCCTTATCCTCGGAGGCAATCTTTTCCTTGGCCTGGACAAGGATGTCGTTGACCAGACGGCGCTGG
>CAJJOO010000309.1 GCA_905193395.1 uncultured Porphyromonadaceae bacterium | reverse complement strand
CCAGCAGCAGACGCCACAGCAGACGCCGCGGCAGTGGCTGTCCGGCAAGCAACGCCGCAATATCAGAGGCCGATTCGGGGTCTCCGTCGGCCCACACTGTCAGTTTTATGAGTTGCTGGAAATCGGCCCAGGGACGCTGACGCGGAGACAGGTGGCGGCGGATGGCGTCGATTCCGGTGCGCACTTTTGCCGCTCTGCCCTCGTGGGACGATTCGGTAATCGACTCTACATCGTGGAATATCTTCACAGTGATTTCCGGGCCTGCATGCACCATCACAGGCTTCTGAGACAGGATGCGCACGCCCAGTTCGCAATCGTCGTACATTGTGAGGCCTTCGGTCCAGCCGCCGGCGAGGCGCACAAGGTCGGTCCCGGCCATGTAGCGGATGGTGGAGAACGACGAGTGGAAAATATTGTTATACAGGGCGTCGCGAAGGATGAAACGCAATCTTTTGCTTCTTCCGGGCCACAGGTCCAGGGCATCCCAGCCTACAACGGATGCAGCCGGATTCCGGAGCGCCACGGCTACGGCACGGGCCAGGTGGCCGGGCAGCATCACATCATCTGAATCGAAAAACATCACCCAGGGCGTACGGACCACCGCCAGACCGGCATTGCGCGCGGCGCAGGCGCCGGGACGCGGCTCGGAAATCACAGTCACCTCCGGGCCGCCGTCGGCCATCTCGCGCTGCCAGCGGTCCAGAACGGCGCGGGTGCCGTCGGTCGAACCATTGTCGACCAGCACCACGGAAAACGGGCGCAGAGTCTGGGCGGCGACCGAATCGAGGGTGCGGCCCACCACGCCCGCGCGGTCGCGCACGGGAATCACGACTGTTATCAGCGATTTCATATTTTCCATTCCGCTGCAAAGATAAGCAATTTGCGCGGTCATAGCGACGTTTAGCCCGTATTTTTGGCTGCTCGGTCACGCGAGTGCAAGTTTTTTTGAGTCACGTTGGCCAAAATGCGGCCATAAAGCGTTATCTTTGTAACTCAAATATCAATGTATGTCAACTTTTGAAGAATTGGGCGTGCGCGACGACCTACGCCGCGGAATCGCCGACATGGGCTTCGAGAATCCGATGCCCGTCCAGGAAAAGGTGATACCCTCGCTGCTTGAGGGCGACCACGACCTCGTGGCACTGGCACAGACCGGCACCGGCAAGACTGCCGCCTTCGGACTGCCCGTAATCCAGCGTATAGATACTTCCGTCAACGCTCCCCAGGCACTTATTCTCGCCCCTACCCGCGAACTCTGTCTGCAGATTGCAGGCGACCTGGCCGATTTTTCACGCTACGTGCCCGATGTAAAACTGCTGCCCGTATACGGCGGCTCGAGCATTGAAAGCCAGATTCGCTCCCTCCGCGCCGGAGTCCATATCATCATCGCCACCCCGGGCCGGCTCATCGACCTGATAAACCGCGGCGTGGTCGATACTTCGCGCGTACACACCGTGGTCCTCGACGAAGCCGACGAAATGCTCAACATGGGCTTTGTCGACTCAATCGACGACATCCTGTCGCACCTGCCTGCCGACCGCAAGATGCTGATGTTCTCGGCCACAATGCCCGCCGAGGCCGCACGTATCGCCAAACGCTACATGCACAGCCCCGAGGAGGTGGTAATCGGCACCCGCAACGTCGGCGCCGAGAATGTGCGGCACATCTACTACATGGTGAACGCACGCGACAAATACCTGGCTCTGAAACGTGTGGCCGACGACGCGCCTAACATTTATGCCATCGTGTTCTGCCGCACCCGCCTCGAAACCCAGGAAATAGCCGACCGCCTGATTGCCGACGGATACAACGCCGACGCGCTCCACGGCGACCTCTCGCAGCAGCAGCGCGACATCGTGATGAAAAAGTTCCGCGACCGCGTGATTTCGATACTCGTGGCCACCGACGTGGCCGCCCGCGGACTCGACGTCGACGACCTGACTCACGTCATCAACTACGGCCTCCCCGACGACACGGCCGTCTACACCCACCGTTCGGGACGTACGGGACGCGCAGGCAAGACAGGTATCTCCGTGGCCATCATCCACTCGCGCGAGCAGGGACGCCTGCGGCAGATCGAACGGACGATAGGCAAGAAATTCGAGCGCCGCATGGTGCCCACGCCCGAACATATCATCGAGAAACAACTCTATAACCTGGCCGACCGCCTGGAACGTGTCGAGGTGAACGATGCCGAAATAGACCGCTATCTGCCCGGTGTAATAAAGAAACTTTCGTGGCTTTCCACCGAGGACCTGCTGAAACGCATCCTCTCGCTGGAATTCAACCGCCTGCTGGCCTACTACAAGGACGCTCCGTCTATCGACTTCATCGACGAGAAACCCTCGCGGCGCAAACGCGACGAACACCCGCCACAAAGGCCGACAAGGACCGCCGCACCGCCGGCAAAGGCATGGAACGCATCTATGTGAACGCCGGAAAGGCCGACGGTTTCTTTGCCGGCAACCTCATCGACATGATTAACCATAACACCGAGGGCCAGCGCGTCGACGTTGGCCGTATAGACCTGATGCCGGGCTATTCCCTCTTCGACGTGCGCAAGGCCGATGCCGCCCGCGTGGTCAACGCCCTGAAAGGCGCCGATTTCTTCGGCAAACGTCTTTTCAG
>CAJJOO010000308.1 GCA_905193395.1 uncultured Porphyromonadaceae bacterium | reverse complement strand
TGATGGAGAATGTGTAGAACATTCCGTAGAGGGGACGGCCGACGGTGGCGGTCCAGGTGCCGTGGTCGGCACGGGTCATGCGGAGGGTGTCGACGGCGGGGGTGTTGCGCCCGGAGCCGTAGAGGATTACGCGGGCATCCTGGGCCTCGGGCGACCAGAGGCGGAAACGGGTCTCGTTGTCTGTGACGGTGAGTTCGAGGTCGGAACCGTCGTAGGCGGGGAAGGAGTTGAAGCGCGAGTCGTCGGCAGCACGGGCACCGAAGCCCACGGCCGAGGAGGCCACAACGGTGGCGGTGACGAGGCGCAGAATCTGTTCGTTCATGTGTGTCGTGATATGAAGTATGGTATTAATTGTAAAAAGTCACTTGAAATGGTGCGGCACAGCGCGGCCGCAAAAAGAGAAAACAGAGGTCAGCGTACGACGACGCGTGTCGAGCGGCCGTCGACACGGACTATGTAGCAGCCGGGACGAAGGTCGACACGACTGATGCCCGGGGCGGCGGAGAAACGAGTCACAATCCGGCCCGTGATGGCGTAAACGGTGACATCAGCGGGCTGGTCGGAGGGAACCTCGATTTCAACGGACCCTTGACAAACGCGGACCTTCGGGGCGTCGGGAGCGACGAGTTCTGACTGAACACCGCTATCGGCCGGCGAGATTTCGGCAGCCGAGAGATGGACAGCCGTCGCGGCGGCCATCAGCGAAAGTAAAAGTGTCAGAATCAAGCGTTTCATCAAGTCATTCAATATTTCCTACACAAAGTTACAAAATTCCGAGATGAAAAACAAAAGTTTTGGATTTTTTAACGAGGGAGGGCGAATCTTCCGAATCTGGCCGAATCGGAATAGCGAGGGCGAATCGGAAGTCGTTGCGTGCAACGACAGCACGGTGGGGCTGGTTATATTATTCAAAATTAGAACAATAATAATAGATAAATTTGGTTGACTCGATTTTTAACCCTACCTTTGTATTCCGAAAAAGTGTGGCAAATCACATTTATCCGGAATAGAGCAATGAGAATAGAACGAAACACATACTTAAATAGAGTAATCGAAGGCCGTCACAACAACATGATAAAAATCATAACCGGCGTGCGGCGTAGCGGTAAGTCATATCTGCTATTCAACCTTTTTTCCGATTGGCTGAAGCAAAACGGGGTGTCCGATGACCACATAATAAAAATAGATCTTGAAAACAGGCGCAACCGCACACTTCGAGATCCTGATACCCTATTGCAACATATAGATTCCCGAATGAAAGATGATAAGATGTATTATATCCTCATAGATGAAATACAACTTGTGTCTGAATTTGAGGATGTTCTGAACAGTTATCTAAAAATAGAGAATGCCGATGTGTATGTGACCGGAAGCAATGCCCGCTTTCTGTCAAAGGATGTAATAACGACTTTTCGCGGTCGAGGAGAAGAAATAAAGGTCTACCCTTTAAGTTTTCGTGAATATTTATCGACAGTAGTTAGTCCTGTTGAACTGGCTTTCGAGGAATATATGACTTATGGAGGTCTGCCGCAAATTGTGGAATATCCGTCGGCCGAGCGAAAAATCGAATATTTAAAGGCATTGTTCGCCGAAACCTATCTAACGGACATAAAAGAGCGCTATCAGATTAGGAATGATGAGGAACTTGAAATCCTAATTGATATAATATCCTCAAGCATTGGCGGACTGACCAATCCGCGCAAACTTGCAAATACATTCGAGAGCGAAAGGCACGTCAAACTGTCCGACAAAACAATAAAGACTTATCTGGACTATGTTTGCGATTCATTCCTTGTGGAAAAAGCGCAGCGCTATGACGTCAAAGGGAAGAAATATATTGATACTCCATACAAATATTATTTCGTTGATCTTGGTTTGCGAAACGCCAGGTTAAACTTCCGACAGTTGGAAAAGACACATATGATGGAGAATATAATATATAATGAACTGCGTGTGCGTGGCTTCAATGTTGATGTCGGTGTTGTGCCGGTATATATGCGAGATACGGACGGTAAAAATAAACGAGTTACCTATGAGATTGACTTTGTGTGCAATAAAGGCAATCAGCGGTACTATATACAGTCGGCCTACCGTCTTGATTCAGAAGAAAAAATCAGACAGGAAGAAAATTCACTAAGAAATGTCGATGACTCTTTTAAGAAAATAATCATAGTCGGCAATCCTATTTTAGTGGAAAGGGATAATGCCGGAATTACAACGATGAGTATTTACGATTTTCTATTAAAAGAGAATTCGTTGGAATTATAAGTCCTCCCGGGAAACGCATATGGAATGGTTATAAAAATACGTTTTTAACGTGGAATACTTTGAGTCGGAGGTCGTTGCGTGCCACGAGAGCAAGGGACCCCTGTTTCTACCCTTAGGGAAGCATCGCCAAAGTCTGATCCTTACCGAGAAAATCGAGAATAAACAAGGTGGACCCACTGAAAACCTCCACAGAGGGCAGGGTTGCGCTATGTAAGGAAAGCGGCGATTACAACTCTGTCGTTAAAACCATGTCTACAAGATTAAAGCGGACTTTGCGAAATAGCATCATGCTTCTTATGCCAAGATTATCTTCTTCCATATAGTTGCCATGCTGCTCGGTCTGAACGTCAAACGTCGGTACT
>CAJJOO010000307.1 GCA_905193395.1 uncultured Porphyromonadaceae bacterium | reverse complement strand
GTTTTCCACGGCCGAACAATATTCGTTGCAGAGGGCTATGAGAGCCAGAATGTTGGTTTTCATATATATAATTTATGGTCGCTGATGTATTTGCTTACGCCGGCCGGCAAGAAATATTCCATGTTGCGGCCGCGGGCAATGGCATTGCGTACGAAGGTGCTGGAAATATTGAGGATAGGGGCATTGACCAGTTCCATTCCGTCCACATGGCCCTGGGCCACGGGATAGCCCTCGCGGGGATAGACGATTACGCCGTATTCGTCGAGGATGCGCTGCGAGTCGCGCCACTTGTCGAATATAGCCCAGTTGTCGCTGCCTATCACCAGTTTGAAACGTTTGTCGGGGTAGCGGGCGGCAAGGGTATCGAGCGTGTTGATGGTGTAGGACGGGCGGGGCATGGTGAGTTCGATGTCGCAGATATCCATGTCAGGAGCCTTCTTGATGGCAATCGACAGCATGGCCAGGCGCTTAAGGTCGGGTACCAGCCCCGCGGGGTCTTTCAGCGGATTGCGGGGCGACAGCGTCAGCCACACCTTGTCCACATAGCCCCATTGGGCAAGATAACTGGCCAGAATCATGTGGCCGATATGGACGGGGTTGAACGACCCGCCGAGGATTCCGACAGTCTGTGTCGCCATGACTCAGGAAATAAAATCGGAAATAAATCCGGTGGTCTGTTCCACTGCCTTGTCGAGATTGTCGTTGACAACGCGGCAATCAAACTGCGGTGCGAACGAGAGTTCGTATCCGGCGCGGTCGACACGGGTATTGATGGTCTCGGCCGAGTCGGTTCCGCGCTGTTCGAGGCGCCGGCGGAGTTCGTCGATACTCGGCGGCTCGATAAAAATGGTGCGGCACGCGTCGCCATAGATTTTCTTGACGTTCAGTGCGCCTTTCACGTCGATGTCCAGGACTATGTTTTTGCCGGCATCAATCTGGCGGTCGATTTCGCTGCGGAGCGTACCGTAATAGCGTCCGGGGTAGACTTCTTCCCATTCGACGAAACGGCCTTCTGCCACAGCGTCGTTGAATTCATCGGTCGACATGAAACGATAGTGCACGCCGTCTTCCTCGCCGGGCCGCGGCGGGCGGTTGGTGGCCGATACGGAGAAGCCGAGGTCGAAGGTTCCGGAATCGAGGATATGGTTGATAATGGTTGATTTGCCGCAGCCCGAAGGCGCTGAAATCACAATGAGCCGTCCTTTGTTCATATTTAGGGCATTTGACTTTTGGTTTTTCTTTGATGCAAAAATAATATATTTTCCGTTTACTGACATAAAAAATGTTGAAAAAATGCCTCCGGATGGTCGCCGGACAGCGGCAATGAGTAACTTTGCACTGTTATATAGTAAATATATAGTAAAACAGCCACAATTATGAAGACTATCGACGCCGCGCCCGCTGCGGAATGTATCGAGCGGCATCCCTGGGAACATTTCATCCCTGATCATGCCAGATTGCTGATAATGGGCACCTTCCCGCCCGGACGGCACCGCTGGAGCATGGATTTCTACTATCCCAACCGCACCAACGATTTCTGGCCGATGATGGGACTGGTGTTCCTGGGTGACCGCCGCGCGCTCCTCGCGTCCGACGGCAAAGGCTACGACCTTACGGCCATAAAGAGTCTGCTGTGCCGTACGGGAATCGCCCTGAACGACACTGCGCGTGCCGTACGTCGCCTGCGCGGCAACGCCTCGGACAAGTATCTGGAAATTCTGGAACCCGTTCCGCTGGAAAATCTGCTCACACTCATGCCGGAGTGCAGGAACGTCGCCACCACCGGCGAGAAAGCCGCCTCGGTAATCGCCTCGCTCACGTCCACTGACGTTCCGGCCATGGGATGCCGCACCGAATCGGCCGACGGTCTGGGGATATGGCGCATGCCCTCCACCTCGCGAGCCTTTCCCATGAAACTCGAACAGAAAGCCGCCTTCTACGAAACTATGTTCCGGAGGGTGGGGTGCCTCTAACAATTCCGACTCCGGGGTTGTTATAAGGTAAAGGATAACTATTCATCATCAGGCATATGAAAGATCTGGACACATCATTCTTCAACCTCAGCACAATAAAAGTCCCCGTACACAGCGGCGATCTGCTGGTTGCCCAGCCGTTTCTGACGGAAGTGTGGTTTGACCGTGCCGTCATATCGCTGATTGACCATGACAAGGGCGACGGCGCCACAGGCGTGGTGCTGAACAATTGCATGAATTATACGCTCGACCAGGTCCTGGACGGAATCGGCGAGGCCGGTAAGAATGTCGATGTATATTGCGGCGGCCCGCTGTCGCAGGACAGGCTTTTCTTCATCCACTCGCTGGGGCCAGAGATTATTCCCGACTGCCGCGCATATTCACCCGGACTGTATATCGGAGGCGACTTCGACTCGGCAATCGATTATATAAACCAGGGATATCCCACCGACGGCTACCTGAGATTTTTCATCGGATACAGCGGCTGGAAAGGCAAGCAGTTGGAAGAGGAAATCGAGGGTAATACCTGGGCCATTGCCGGCGAGCCGGCCGATGCCGCTTCGCTGCTCTCGGGCAGCGGCGAGCAGTACTGGAACCGCGAGGTGAAACGTCTCGGCGCGGCATACCGTTCGTGGCTCTTCATCCCGCGCGACGTGCACTGCAACTGAATCATCTTAATA
>CAJJOO010000306.1 GCA_905193395.1 uncultured Porphyromonadaceae bacterium | reverse complement strand
CGTGTTCACCATCACCACATGCCCGTCGAGCCGCCACAGACGCCTGCGGCTGAAATATGTTGCAGAATCACACTCCATATCCGCGGCCGGACGCAGGCGTTCGTCGAACTGGGTCAGCAGGATGCCGTCGGGGAATCGCCAGTAGGGTTCCTCGGTCTCGTCGAATATCTGCCACAGCGGCGCCGTGATATGATAGCGGGTATAGCCGGAATCGCTTATGAAAGTCTCGACGTTGGTTGTCGTCATTGTGGGGACGCCGCTGTCGGCGTTGACATTGGGCACGAAACTGCGCGTTTCCTCCTTGCACGACCAGAACGTGCCGACGGCGGCGACAAGCGCCAGCATTGCCGGCAGGCGCCTCAGCGCCTTGATTGATGCGGGTCGGTCAAGCGGTTGCCTCATGTCGGGATTCCGGCATTCCGCCTGTCAATAGATGCGGCTCTTGCGGAACCACATTTCGTTGAAATTCACTCCGATGGTGATGTTGAGATAGTTTTCCTTCACCAGGGCCGTGGGATATGCGCGGCGGTGGAGCCACTCGAAGCCGAGATTGATGACGGTCTTGAATCCCGGCACGGGAAGCCCGAAACCGAACGTCACACCATAGTCGCGCACCTTGTTCGTTCCGGCCTTGATATAGTCCTGCTCGTAGAACACGCCTGCGCGATACTGCGTGCGGCGGAAATAGCCGCCGCGGTTCGACGGACGGTATTCCACGCCCAGTGCGCCGCGGTAGCGGTCGTTGAGGGTACCCTTGGCGCCGTCGTACTTGACCTTGCTCCAGGGCTGATAGGTGAAGTCGGCCTCCACGGTAAGCAGATAGTTGCGGGTGTAGGAGATACCGATGCCGTAAGTAGCGGCCAGACCGTAACCCTCTCCCAGCGATGTACGGCTCTGCTGCACGGGATTGTTGTCATTGTCGATATCCTGAACCGATGTGATGGCATGGCCCAGAAGTTTTTTCGAAGGCGAATAGACCAGACCCAGGGCCACATTGTCGCTGCCCAGTTGCTGGACATATTGCAGACCGGCGGTCAGATGCCAGTCGCGCACCTCGGTCTCGCGGACGAACAGCGAAGTCGACCCGAGGTCGTTGATTGCATATGTATAATTGTTTGTGGTGCCGAACAGATAGGACATGTTCACGCCCACGGAAAGGCCCTTGAACAGGCGGCCGCTGATGCCGAGATACAGTTCGTTCAGGCTGCCGTCGCCGCTGCGGCGCGTGATGCCGTTTTCAACCGAGTTGCCGAAAGCATAGCCCACCGACGAATACGGCAGCAGGCCCACCGACATACCCAGATAGCGGGTCACGGGAAACTGCATGGTGATATATCCGAGGCCGCCGCCGAAATTCTTTTCGGATACGCGCTTGTCACCGTTCTGCTCGCTGGTCCACAGCGCCGACATATCGAAACCCATGTCGAAAAGGAAGGTCAGCGAGTCGATGCGGGCATACGAGGCGGGATTCATCACATTGATCTGCCGTCCCGAATGCATGGCATAGCCCACGCCGCCCATGGCCGTCTGGGCCGAGGTGGCATGGTCGCTCATCAGGCCGTAGCCATAGCGCGAATAGGGAGAGATGGTGCCGTTCTGGGCCGAAGCGGCGGCCACACCGACGACAAGGGCAGCGAGGCCCGCAAGCAATTTATTGATTTTCATTATATTGAAGAATGTTGTCGAGACCCGTCAAAACCAGGTTCGGCTCGACAATGATTGGAGATGTTACATAAGGAATAATCAGATGTGCCGAGCCGCCCGTGAGGAACACCCGGGCGTCGCGGGGCAGAGCATGGCGGTAATACTGCAACTCGCCCACCACGCCACGGATGGCACCGGCACGCAGGGCGGTCTCGGTGGAATAGCCCCATCGCGGCACGTCGCCGTCGGTCTCGACCAGCGGCAGGGCCTTGGTGAAATGCTGCAAAGCCTCCAGACGCACAAAAACACCCGGGGCAATGTTGCCGCCTATGAAAGTACCGTCGGCACGCAGATAATCGTAGGTGATGGCCGTGCCCATGTCCACAATCAGACAGTCGCAGCCCGGCGCGAGGGCGGCGGCCCCGGCAGCAGCGGCAATGCGGTCGGCACCGAGTGTCGCCGGCGTCGAATAGGCAAGTTTCACCGGCAGGGGAACCGAGGCATCCAGGACGATGACCTTGCGTGCCAGCGGAGCCAGCACACGCGCCACAGCGTCGCGGTCGCGGCCGCACACAGAGCAGAATATTGCGGCGTCGACAGGAGTGGACACCCCGGCAAGCCGCGCGATATCATCAAGTTCGCCCGGCCGGCAGGTATGCTCGGTCTGCATGACGCCGTCGCGCCACAATGCCGTTTTTGTCGAGGAATTTCCCTCGTCTATGGTCAAATGCGTTGCCATTCAGACGGCAAAATTACAAAATACTCGTTATCCCGCCAAAGATAGCGGCATTAAATTGCGTTAAGACCGGCAAATGGAATTCGTGAGTTTCGAGGGATTTCCCAGGCAAGGGTCCTCTATGAGGTGTTAGGGAATCAAATGCAGTCCTCAATCAGTCGCTAAAAAAAGCCGGAGGCACGTGGGAGTGTCTCCGGCTTTTTGAGGTTCCAAGCAGAATCGAACTGCTGTGCACGGTTTTGCAGACCGTTGCCTAACCACTCGGCCATGGAACC
>CAJJOO010000305.1 GCA_905193395.1 uncultured Porphyromonadaceae bacterium | reverse complement strand
CATCTCCGCGGGCGGAGGACCGCCCGCTATCCGACGAAGCCGCGGTGCCGGAACGCGGCCGGTCCTCCGGACGCGGAATCATCAACGGCGCCCCCGCAACAGCCACCCAGCGGGCGGGACCGCCCGCTATCCGCCGAAGCCGCTGCGTAAGGAACGCGGCCGGTCCTCCGGGTGCGGAATCAGAAGCGGCGCAAAAAAAATCCCGGGGCGGGACGCTCCGGGATTTTGGTATAGGGGAATGTGGGGATTAGCGAACGATAACCTTAGTGGTGGTGTTGCCGCTGCGGCGGATATAGAGGCCGGGGGTCAGGTCGCCCTCTACGCGCACACCCTGCAGGTTGTAGTAAACGGCGGGAGCGTTCTCGATAACGACATCCTCGATACCGGATACATTGCCGTCTTCTCCAACAATAAGTTTGGCTTCGGCGCTCTTCACACCGTTGACGGTGTTGATGATAGAGTAGTTGATAGCCTTGGTGCCGGCGGGAACAGTATAGGTGGCAGTTTTGCCGTCGGCCGAAATTTCCCAGCCGTTTTCATCGGCAGCGTATGCTGCGACTTCACTTGCCGGCTGATTGTTGTCTACATAACTGATTGTGCCGTATTTCACAGTCCATGTCAGAACCATGCCTTCCTGGAGTGCAGAGGGCCATTCGGTCAGGTCTCCGGCGGGTGTGAAGACGGGTTTCTCAGGCATTGCCCAGAGGTGGGACAGCACAATCTGGAGTCCGTCGTTAGAGGTTCTGACAACACCTTGAACCTCATAGTAACCTGCTTCTGCGGCTTCGATGCCGGTCGGATTGTAGCATGAGACGGTTTCTGCGCCAAGTGCGCCGTCAATTGTGCCGCTAGCCGTTGTACCGGTAGCGAATTCAACATTGTAAACCATGACATACTGGTTTATCATGTCAGCGCTGATGGATTCAACTACTGCGGGTTTAACAGGTTTATTTTCAGTAGCGGCCTGGTTGCCGGTAACGGAAGTAATCTCTATGGTATTACCACGATAGATAGAAATCTTGCCACTCCAGCCGGCGGGAATCACGTCGCCTGCTGCGTAGGACGGATTGAGGTTGTATTGGAAAATCTGGCAATAAGTTTCGCCATCCGTAACATAGATGTTAGCACCGTTGACGAAGGTCACGGTCATGGGGAAGTTTGCAACAAGTTCAACGGTGCCTTCTACAACGCCACTAGTTGAAGGAACGATACCTTCGCTGGCGCGTTCGATGAATTCGGCAAGGGTCGAGGCTACGCCTTTCACAACGATGGTATAGGAAGCCTTTCCGGCAAGATATTTATCGGTTTCAGTCGAAGTAGCGGTGATTGTTGCAGTGCCGACCCCCTTGATAGTAACAGCGCCGGTGGCGGGATCAACTGCGGCAACTTCGGGAGCGTTGGATTCGTAGGTTATGCCATCGATGTTATTGGGGTTTTCGATGGTGGGAGCGGTAAAGGCTTCGCCTTCGTTGATTGTATAACTCGGGGTTGCAAACGACAGACCGGCGACTTCCTTGCCCGAAACATTCGGCATGATGTAAAGGTAAACTGGACTTTGAGCATTTGCATAGCAAGCGAATCTATGAGCGCTGGGATTATAATATATTGCAGGCGAAGTGCCGAGTTTAATAGTAGCCTTTCCGTCACTTGCAATTGTTATAGTAGCGTTTGCCTGTGTAGTGCCTGTAGCAATGGTATTGCCTGAACCAGAGTATGATAGATATTTGCCATCTTCTACTTCAAGTGTGTATTTATCCCCAACCTTATGGAAAGTAACAACAGTGGCATTTTGAGGGTCTGTAATTTCATCGCCGTCCATAGTTACGCTCGTCTCAGCCCTGTATGTGCCTGATTGTGCACCCATTGCCATTGTTTGATTAGTTGATTTGCCAAGAATTATACCCGTGGCGCCATCGTAGAGGTTATCTGTGCTAGTGATGAGAGTGTAGTTCTTAGCGTTGGGGTCGGTGACAGTGAGAACGTATTCTGCTTTTGCATCTTTGTAGGTTTCACTGCCTTCAATGGCTGCCGTGATTGTGGTGCTACCACCCTTTGTGCCGAGAGTTACTGTACCGTCAGCGGCAATAGAGGCGATTTCGGGTTTCGACGATTCGTATTTCACCTCGCTCAGAGCCGCCTCGGGATCTGCTGTAAGGATAGGAGCCGTAAAGTCCTGACCCAAAGTTGCAGATGCGCTTGTAGGGTTCCAGGAAAGGGTGACAGGGGTACGGTCGTCGCCAACTGCAGGCGTATAGGTGATTTCAATGTATGTTATTCGTAATTGCGCTGTAGTCTTTACAGTGAGAGTATTCGGACCAATAACACTCCCTTCCCATGTGGAAACTCTGCTCGTTGTTGAAATACCTGAAGGCGTAGAAGTGATTGTGGGCGACTTACTATTGATATCGTTGAATACTATTTTAGTAATAGTGACACCTTCATTCGGGGTGATGGTAAATGAACTACTTGCGTAAATTCTAAAATCCGTAGAGTTTACGGCATCGTTAAATTTAAAAGAAGCGACGTTTTGTATTTCGGGTGTCTTGTTGTTCTCCTGTACAGGAGTTTGAGGCGCTGTTCCGGTGTAGCCCTTTCCGGAGGCGGGAGAGGATACAACCAATGCGGCTACATCTGCTTTCGCCGGGACGATGCAGGCTAAAACCGC
>CAJJOO010000304.1 GCA_905193395.1 uncultured Porphyromonadaceae bacterium | reverse complement strand
ATTTTTACGGCGGCCGGAATCCCGCGGCCGCACGGAAGCCAGAACAACAGTAACCAAAAATATATTTCTTCCGATGAGAAAACTGAAAATGCTTGCTGCGGCCCTGACGGCCGCATGCTGCGTGGCCCTGACGGCTTGCAGCGACGACGACAAGCCCGTGCTGACGGGCGATTACGAACACGTACCCGCCGGCGTCGCCGGCGACGGCTCTGTGCTGGGCATGTACCTCCTCAACGAAGGCAACCTGGGTTCGAACAAATGCACTCTGGACTACCTTGACCTGCAGCAGAGTGTCTACCGCCGCAACATTTATTCCGACGCCAACCCCGAGGTGGTGATGGAACTGGGCGATGCCGGCAACGACCAGATCATAGTGGACGGACGTCTGTTCATCTCCGTCAGCGGTTCGAACAAGGTGGAGGTGCTGGACGCCTACACCGCACGCACCATGGGACATATCGACGTGGCGAATGCCCGCCAACTGGCCACCGACGGCAAATATGTATATGTGGGTTCCTACACCGGGGCCATCAAGGTTGACCCCGCCGTCAACGCCGGCCACGTTTACAAGGTCGACGCCTCTACCCTGAAAATCGTGGGCGAATATGCCACACCCTACTGGCCCGAAAGCATGGCCGTGACCGGCGGCCGCCTCTACGTGGCCACCTCCGGCAGCACCGACGACCTGGTCTATGCCGACAACGACGTGGTGGTGCTGAACACTTCGACAATGACCGCCGAGGGTGCCATCACCGTGGGCACCAACCTCAACAAGGTGCGCGTCGACGATTCCGGCTGCCTGTGGATTTCGTCGCGCGGCGACTACATGTCCAAGCCCTCGCGTCTGTACCGAGTAGATCCCAAGACTTCGGCAGTGAAGACCGTCGAAGTGTCCTGCACCGATTTCAGCATCTACAAGGGCACCATCTACTATTACGCCTCCGTATGGAGCAACGCCACCATGTCGATGGCCCACGACTACGGCACCGTCAGCGTAGTTACGGCCACTCCCGGCGCCTCGTTCCTCCCCGCGGCTTCGCAGGCTGAGATCACCGAGCCCTACGGCATCGCCGTCAACCCTGCCAACGGCGATATATATATCAGCGACGCAAGAAATTACACCTCGAGCGGTTCGCTGCTGTGCTTCAAGCCCGACGGCAGCCTGCGCTGGAAAGTGAAGACCGGCGACATCCCCGGCCACATGGTGTTCCTGATGCGCTGACATCCCGAAAATTGAGTTTTCTGCCCGCAACGCCCCGCCCATGGTTTCCACACCGCCCGGCGGGGCGTTCCATGCTCGAATACGGACGCCACGACAGCGGTGCGTCTATAAAATTTGTGTGCGTGCGGCGAAATTTGTAACTTTGCCACACTTAAGTAAAAAACTCACGTGATGTTACAGAAAATAGCAGAACTGCGCGCTGAAATCGACACCCTGACAGCGGCCGATGCCGATGCCGTCGAGGCGCTGCGAATTAAATACCTGAGCAAGAAAGGCCTGATTCCCGCGCTGATGGTCGATTTCCGCAATGTCGACCCCTCGCAGAAGCGCGAGGTGGGCCAGGCCATCAACGAACTGAAAAACGCCGCCACCGACAAAATCAACGCCCTGCGCGAGGCCCTGTCGTCGCATGCCGACGATGCCGCCGGCATCGACCTGAGCCGCACGGCCACCCCGCTCGCGGCCGGCACGCGCCACCCCCTGTCGCTGGTGCGCGAGGAAATCATTGACATCTTCCACCGCCTGGGCTTCACCGTGGCCGAAGGACCCGAAGTCGAGGACGACTGGCACGTGTTCTCGTCGCTGAACTTCGCCGCCGACCATCCGGCCCGCGACATGCAGGATACATTCTTCATCAACCGAGCCCCGGACGTGCTGCTGCGCACCCACACCTCCTCGGTGCAGTCGCGTGTGATGGAGCACACGCAGCCGCCTATCCGCATCGTCTGCCCCGGCCGCGTGTACCGCAACGAGGCCATATCGGCCCGCGCCCACTGCTTCTTCCACCAGGTCGAGGCCCTGTACGTCGACCGCAACGTCACCTTCGCCGACCTGCTGCAGACCCTAGACTATTTCGCCCGCGAAATGTTCGGCGGAGACACCAAGATACGTCTGCGCCCCAGTTACTTCCCCTTCACCGAGCCGTCGGCCGAAATGGACATCAGTTGCGACCTGTGCGGCGGCAAGGGCTGCTCGTTCTGCAAGGGTACCGGCTGGGTCGAAATCCTGGGCTGCGGCATGGTTGACCCCAACGTGCTGAAATCCTGCGGAATCGACCCCGAGGTTTACAGCGGTTTCGCCCTCGGCATGGGTATCGAGCGCATCACCAACCTGAAATACCGCGTCAACGACCTGCGTCTGTTCTCGGAGAACGACGTGCGCTTTCTCGACGAATTCGTCGGCGCGCACTGAGGCCGCTTCCCGTCCGTTCCGAGCGACATAAACGCCAAGATATGAAGACGTCCGAGCGATACCGGCTCATCGTCGAGCGTTTCCGCCGCGAGATGCCCGACGCCTCGACCGAACTGCACTACGACTCGCCCTTCCAGTTGCTGGTTGCCGTGATACTGTCGGCCCAATGCACCGACAAGCGCGTCAACATGGTGACTCCGGCCCTTTTCGAGGCCTTCCCCGACGCACGCGCCCTGGCCGCCGCCACCGAGGAGCAGGTCTTCG